>NZ_DASVUM010000255.1:0-8007 GCF_036387035.1 Pseudomonas sp.
CAGATTCAGTCGTCGCTCTGCGCCTTTCGGATCGCCCAGCACGGTGGCGTACGGGTTGGCCGCCGTCTCCAGACAGCCCAGACCCAGGGCGATCACGAACAGCGCAAACAGGAAAAACGGAAAGCTCGCCGCATTGGCCGCCGGCATGAACAGCAATGCCCCGGCGGCATACAGACACAGCCCCAGCAGGATCCCGGCCTTGTAGCCGAAACGGTCCATCAACAAACCGGCGGGCAGGGCAATGATGAAGTACGCACCGAAGTAGGCGGCTTGCAGCAGCCCGGACTGAGCCTTGCTGACGTGCAGCGTTTCCTGAAAGTGCTTGTTCAGCACGTCGAGCAGCCCGTACGACAGGCCCCACAGGAAAAACAGACTGGTCACCAGCATCAACGCGACACGCACCGAAGGGGCGGCGTGCCGGTACACCGGGGCCTGGACTTTGCTTTGTTTGGTCAACATAACGCTCTCCTTTTTTGTTGTTGTTGAAGCGTGCTGCGTGATGAAGCGGATGTTCGGTTGTGCATGGATCGGAGCCTTGCACTCATACCGGTGGGAGTGAGCTTGCTCACGAAGAGGCCGGTGCATCCGCGAGATTTCCAGCGTTTAAAACTCAGCTTTGAAGTGCTTTGAATTGCTCATCCAAACTAAAAATCTGCGTCATCGGCTGCCATTTATTCCCCGGCGCGGTCCACAGCGTCGGCTTCTGGAAACGCCACATCAAGGCCTCCCATTCCTGCACCTTGGGGTTGGCCGCCGACGCCTGATCCATCGCTTCGGTGCTGAACGCCGGGGCAGTGTCCATGACCATGAACAGCCGCGTGCCCAGCCGCCAGATCTGCATGTCCAGCACGCCGTGGTCGCGCAGGTGTCCGGCGATTTCCGGCCAGATGCGCCGATGCAATTGCTCATACTCAGCGATCAACGCAACGTCGTCGGCCAGGTCCAGCGCCAGACAGAGCCGCTGCGCACTCATGTCAGTGCCCGGTCCAGATGCGTATAGCCGCCGTCCACCACCAGCCATTGCCCGGTGGTGTGGGAAGCGCGGGAGGACAGCAGAAACAACACGCTGTCGGCAATCTCGGCGGGGGTGGTCATGCGCTGGCCGAGTGGAATGTTTTCGACGATTTTCGCCAGCTTTGCTTCGGGGTCGTCGAAGCTGGAAATCCAGCGCTCATACAGCGGCGTCATGACTTCGGCGGGAATCACCGCGTTCACGCGCACGCCATCGCCGAGCAGCGAGGCGGCCCATTCACGGGTCAGCGACAGTTGCGCGCCTTTCGACGCGGTGTAACCGCTGGTGCCGCCCTGGCCGGTCAGGGCGGTCTTCGAGCCGATGTTGACGATCGCGCCCTTGCTGGCTTTCAGCGCGTCGACGCACAGGTGGGCCATGACGTAGTAGTGAATGAGGTTCTTCTCCAGCGACTCGATGAACGCGCTGCGGCCGGCCTCCAGGCCGACGTTGTCGTTGACCCCGGCGTTATTGACCAGCCCGTCGAGGCGGCCGAAACGCGCCAGCACCTGGCTCACCGCCGCCGCGCAACCGGCCTCGTCGCGCAGTTCCACCTGCACGAACAGCGTCTGTGGCTGGCGTCGATCCAGCTCCGCTGCCAGTTCGGCAGGCAGCGGCTGATTGGCGAAGATCACCGGGATCGCGCCTTCTTCGGCCAGCCCCAGAGAAATGGCCGCGCCAATCCCCGAGCCGCCACCGGTGACGATGATGACGTGGTCTTGCAGGTTCAGATTCATGGGCAGTTTCCTTGCAGGCCATAAAGGCGAATGGCGGTGCCGCCGCGCAGCGCGTCCTGTTCATCGGCGCAGAGGGTGCTGATCGCGGTTTCAAATAAACGGTGGACGTCGCTGTAACGCCCGGCGACTTCACACACCGGCCAGTCCGACCCGAACATCAGCCGTTGCGGGCCGAACAGTTCCAGCGCCAGGTAGAAATAAGGCAGCAGCTCAACCGGCCGCCAGGTCTGCCAGTCGGCTTCGGTGATCAGGCCCGACAACTTGCAGGCGACGTGGGGCAGGGCCGCCAGAGGGGCGAGGCGGTCGGCCCAGGCGATGGGGTCCTCTTGCGACAGGTCCGGTTTGCCAAGGTGGTCGAGGATCAGGTGATGCTGATCGTGGCGCTGGCAGAAGTCGCTGGCGGCGTGCAAGTCTTTGTCTTTGATCAGCACGTCGTAAGCCAGCCCCCGCAGCTGCACCTGCCGCATGCCACGGGCAAAGGCCGGGTCCTGCAGGAACAGCGAGGGTGCCGGTTCGTCCTGAATCAGATGACGCAGGCCGACCAGTTTCTCCGCATCCGCCCAGCGTGAGAGTTGCGCGTCGAGATCATCCGCCCGCAGGTCCGCCCAGCCCACCACCCCGAGGATCCACCGATGGTCGGCGGCGTGGCTGAGCAGTGCGGCCGTCTCGGCAATGCTCTGCCGCGCCTGCACCGCGACGCAGCCGTCGATGCCATGCTGATCGAGCAGCGGCTTCAGATCGTGCGGCAGAAAATCCCGCTGCAACGCGGCATGGCGCTGGTCGATCCACGGGTAGTTCTGCTGCGTGTAAGTCCAGAAATGCTGATGGGCGTCCACCCGCAAGGGCGAGGCCGGCGTGCCTGAGTCTGGGGACGACATTATTGTTGTACTCCGTCCGTGTCATGCCTGCGCGGCCTGCGCACAGGCGCGCATGTGTGGGAGCCGGCTTGCTGGCGAATGCGTCCGTTCAACGTCTGCGCGATCGTCTGGCTAAACGGGTTCGCCAGCAAGCCGGCTCCTACGGGTTCATTTACTTATTGCATGTGGGCGTACCTCGCCCGCGAAGCTGCTTTCATCTGAATCGAAAAGCCCGGCGCGGTGGGTGGCAGGTACGCAGCATCGCGAATCACGCAAGGGTCTTCGAAATGCTCATGCAGGTGATCGACGTACTCCACAACCCGACCCTCATGGGTGCCGGCGATGCACAGGAAGTCGATCATCGACAGGTGCTGCACATACTCGCAAAGCCCCACGCCGCCGGCATGGGGGCAGACCGGCAGTTGGTACTTGGCGGCCATCAGCATCACCGCGAGCACCTCGTTGACCCCGCCCAGGCGGCAGGCGTCGATCTGCACGACATCGATGGCGCCGCGCATGATCAGTTGCTTGAAGACGATGCGGTTCTGGCACATCTCGCCCGTGGCCACTTTCACCGGGTGCACGCCCAGGCGAATCGTGCGATGGCCCTCAACGTCGTCCGGGCTGGTCGGCTCTTCGATGAACCATGGCTGGGCAAACGCCAGCTCGCGAACCCAGTCGATGGCCTCTTCGACTTCCCAGACCTGATTGGCGTCGATCATCAAATGGCGATCCGGGCCCAGCACTTCACGGGCGATGCGCACGCGGCGAATATCGTCCTGCAGATCACGGCCGACTTTGAGCTTGATGTGGGAAAAACCGCCGTCCACCGCTTCCTGGCACAGCCGCCGCAGCTTGTCGTCCGGATAACCCAGCCAGCCTGCCGAGGTGGTGTAGCAGGGGTAACCGTCGGCGAGCAGCGCTTGCAACCGTTGGGCCTTGCCCTCGGCGCGCTCGGTCAACAGCGTCAGGGCTTCGTCCGGCGTCAGGCAGTCGGTGATGTAGCGGAAATCGATGCAACGTACCAGTTGCTCAGGCGTCATCTCCGCCACCAGTTGCCACACCGGTTTGCCTTCTGACTTGGCCCACAGGTCCCATGTCGCGTTGACCACCGCGCCGGTGGCCAGGTGAATCGCGCCCTTGTCCGGGCCGATCCAGCGCAACTGGCTGTCGCTGGTCACGTGCCGCCAGAAGCGGCCCATGTCTTCGGCGATCCACTCCAGTTTCAGGCCGACCATTACACCCGCCAGTGCCTTGATCGCTGCGCAACAGATCTCGTTGCCGCGGCCGATGGTGAAGGTCAGGCCGTGGCCCTGGAGGGTAGGGTGATCGGTTTCGAGAATGACGTAGGCCGCCGAATAATCGGGGTCCGGGTTCATCGCGTCGGAGCCGTCGAGCAGTTGCGAGGTGGGGAAACGAATGTCTTCAACGCGCAAGGCGGTGATGGTGGTCATGGCGGGTCCCTTTGGCATTGTTATGGGCAGCGCGGCTTGCCTGGAAAGCTGGTAAAACTTTTTGTCTCTTCACCACATGCCTCAAGCAGATGGAGCATCCAGTGGGAGCGAGCTTGCTCGCGAAGTTTCTCTCTGGCCGATGAAGCTGCAGCGCATGCACTGGCCTCTTCGCGAGCAAGCTCACTCCTACAGGTCAGGCGTCGACCGTCAGCTGCTGTTGCTCACCCAGCCCTTCAATGCCCAGACGCATCGTCTGGCCGGCGCGCAGGAACACCGGCTCCGGCTTGATGCCCAGGCCCACGCCCGGTGGCGTGCCGGTGGAAATCACGTCGCCCGGTTGCAGGCTCATGAACTGGCTCAGGTAGCTCACCAGTTTTGGAATCTGAAAGATCATCGTGCGCGTGTTGCCATTCTGGTAACGCTTGCCGTCGACTTCCAGCCACAGGTTGAGCTGATGCGGATCGGCGATTTCATCGCGGGTGACCAGCCACGGGCCGATCGGGCCGAAGGTGTCGCAGCCCTTGCCCTTGTCCCAGGTGCCGCCGCGTTCGATCTGGAATTCACGCTCGGACACGTCGTTGATCACGCAATAACCCGCCACGTGCTCCAGCGCATCGGCTTCGTCGATGTAACGGCCGCCCTTGCCGATGACCACGCCCAGTTCCACTTCCCAGTCGGTCTTCTTCGAGTTGCGCGGAATCTCGACATTGTCGTTGGGGCCGACGATGGCGCTGGTCCACTTGTTGAAAATGATCGGCTCTTTCGGGATGTCGGCGGCGGTCTCGGCCGCATGGTCGGCGTAGTTAAGGCCGATGCAGATGAACTTGCCGATCTTGCCCACGCAAGGACCGATGCGCGGATTGCCTTCCACCAGCGGCAGGCTGTTGACGTCCTGAGACTGCAGGTGCGCGATGCTCTCCGGGCTCAGGGCGGTGCCCGACAGGTCGCCGATGAGGTCCGTCAGGTCGCGAATGCCGCCATTGCTGTCCAGCAGGGCAGGACGTTCTTGACCGGGTTCGCCGTAGCGCAGCAATTTCATGGGGTGTCCTCTTGAGGTGATTATTCAGAACTGGGTATCAAGTGATCAGCATAGGGGGCGCACGGACCGGCTCAGTTGCTCCAGCCGCCGTCAATGATCTGCGCGGTCCCGGTGGTGAAGCCGCTGACGGGTGAGCCCAGGTACAGCGCCAGTTGGGCGATTTCCTCGGGCGTGCCCAGGCGCCCCATGGGCTGACGGGCTTCGAATGCCGCGTACACCTCGGCCTCTTCACGGCCTTCGCGCGCCGCCTGATCGGCCACACGCTGACGCAATGAAGGGGACTCCACGGTGCCGGGGCAGATGCAATTGCAGCGGATGTTCTGGCCGACGAAATCGGCGGCGACCGAGCGTGTGATGCCGATCACGGCGGCCTTGCTGGCGCAGTAGGCAAAGCGGTTGGGCACGCCCTTGATGGCCGAGGCAACCGACGACATGTTGATGATCGAGCCGCCGCCGTTGGCCAGCATCGCCGGCAGGAAGGCACGGATCATCTTGTACATCGCGGTGACGTTGAGGTCGAAGGCGAAGCGCCAGTCTTCTTCGGCGCATTCGAGGATGTTGCCGCTGTGCACCACGCCCGCGCAGTTGAACAGCACGTCCAGCGCGCCGATCTCGGCGGCCAGCCGTTCGATGGCGGCGTGATCGGTGACATCGAGCACGCGGGTGTGCACGCCCTTCAGGGTTTCCAGCGCTGCGCCGTTGATGTCGACGGCGAAGACTTCCGCGCCCGCGTTCACAAACGCCTCGACGCTGGCTTGACCGATGCCCTGGGCGGCGGCCGTGATGAGCACTCGCTTACCGGTGAGGTCCATGTTGATCCCTTGTTTTTATTGTTGAGATGGCCTGTCTGTCACGAACGATCACCACCGCGCCATCGCGGTCTGCCGCTCGAAACCGCCGGAGCGCGTTGAACGTGATGCGGTGCACGCGAACCGTGTCCGGGTTTGCTATGCTCCGCCCATCGCAGCGCGCCAATGGTCAGGCCATTGGTCCTGTTTTTAGCACTTGTCATGGACCCTCACAAGGTCATTTTGCGATCCGTTGCGCTGTAAGATTCCGAGCCGATTTCCGATGCCAATCCAAGTAATTGATAACCAGAGACTTTATCGCCAGATCGCCGATCAGCTTCGCGCGCTGATCGACAGCGGCGAGTTTCCACCGGGCAGCCGCCTCCCCGCCGAACGTGAATTGGCGAAGATGCTGGGCGTGAGCAGGGCGTCGGTGCGCGAGGCGATGATTGCCCTGGAGGTCATCGGGCTGGTGGATGTGCGCGTGGGCAACGGCGTGCTGGTGTGTGAGCCGCCGACGAAGGTGCTGTCCGATGAACCCGTGATGACCCAGGTCACCCGCGATCAGTGGAAGGACGTCGATCCTGAGCTCGGCATAGAGGTGAATTTCAGTGCGGAGATTCCGCCGTTTGCCCTGCTACAGGCGCGTCGCCTGATCGAGCCGGAAGCGGCGGCGCTCGCCGCGCATAACGCCAGCGACGAGGAACTTGAGGCCATCCGCGAGGCCTTCGAACGCAACACCCGCGACAACCGCGAGCATTCCCACACCCATCCCGGCGACCGGCTGTTTCATATCCGCATTGCCCAGGCGTCGGGCAATCCGGCGTATGCGCTGATGATCAAGCACTTGCTGGGGCATCAGTACGGCAGCATGTTCCAGCGCCTGCAGGCGCACTACACCTCCGACGACATGCCGTTTCGCTCCGAACACGAACACCGCCTCATCCTCGACGCCCTGACCCGCCGCGACGCAGACGCTGCCAGGCAGGCGATGGCAGGGCACCTGGACGAAGTGATCCGGATCTTCAGCCGAGGCGGGGTTTAGCTTTTTGAAGCCACGCCACTTATTTCCCGGTTGAGGGCTCCCACATGGAGGGTGTTTCCCAAAAAAATGATGGTGGTCATGCCGGCCTCTTCCCGGCTAAAGCCAGTCCCACTGAATGCACCGTGTACACCCTGTGGGACCGGCTTCAGCCGGGAAGCTTTTGATCTGCTTTTGATTTTCATACGCAAAAAGCCCAGTCACCGCCAAACGCGACTTTGGTGCAGGCTGAACGGAGGTCTCGTGGAGTGGGCCGAGCCGCATGGATGCGGCGAGAGCGCCGTCAGGGCATGGATGCCCGTTCGGCGCGGGCCCACGGAGCGAGACCGGAGTGAAGGAACCCGACGAAGTCGGGCCCAACCGAGAGCAAGCACCCTTGGCTGCTCTTTAAAACAGATAGGGGGGTGCTTTTCCAAGTAACTCGCCGGAGGCGAAACCCGAGGCCGTTAGGCCGACGCACTTTCATCGAACTTCACCCATCCGTCGAGCGCGACACTTCTTCCCATTGCGCAAACTCGGCTTCCAGCTGCGCCAGCTTCTCGCGGACCAGCTTCAACGCGTCACTGCCCAGCAGCAGGTGCGCTGGCGGGTTGGCGCTGTCGATCAGTTTAAGCATCGCGTCGGCGGCCTTGACCGGATCGCCCGGCTGTTTGCCGCTGCGTTCTTCTCGCGCCTGGCGGATCGGGTCGAAGCTGGCGTCGTAGTCGGCAATCTGCCGAGCGGTGCGCTGCATCGAACGGCCGGCCCAGTCCGTGCGGAACGAGCCCGGCGCCACGGCGGTGACAAACACATTGAACGGCTTCAACTCTTTGCCCAGGGATTCCGAGATGCCTTCGAGCGCGAATTTGCTGCCGTGGTAGTAGGAAATGCCCGGCATCGTGATGAAGCCGCCCATCGACGTGACGTTGAGGATGTGCCCCCTGCGACGCTGACGAAACAGCGGCACGAAGGCCTTGATGATCGCCACGGCGCCGAACACGTTGACGTCGAACTGACGACGCAACTCCTCCAGCGGCGACTCCTCCAGAATGCCTTCGTGGCCATAACCGGCGTTGTTGACCAGCACGTCGATGGGCCCGAA
>NZ_DASVUM010000256.1:0-2076 GCF_036387035.1 Pseudomonas sp.
ACCATCGGTTGCACGAACGGGTACTTCTTCTGCACCTCGGCGTCCTTGTACACCGACATGCGCCCGCTCACGCCACCGGCTTCCAGGTACGGCTTGGCCATGGCTTCGGAGGTGACCCACTGAATGAACAGCCACGCCGCCGCCTTTTGCTTTTCGTCGGACTTGGCGTTCACGCCCAGCGAGAAACCGCCCAGCGCCGGCTTGAGACCGGCCGGGCCTTTGGGTTCGGTGGCGACGGCGAGGCAATCGGATATCTTCGATTTGGTCGGATCGGCCAGGGTGCTGTAGAACGCCGACCACTCGGTGATCATCGCCACTTTGCCCTGGGCAAGGGCGTTGACCGCTTCGTTGTGGTCGTAATCGACGATGCCCGGCGGCATGTATTTCATCAGGTCCTGACGAAATTGCAGGCCTTGCTGCGAGGCTTTGGAATTAAGGTTGGACTTGAAGGCGTCGTCCAGCAGCGAGCCACCAAATGGCCACAGGAAGCGCATGAAGCTGTCCGCCGATTGGGTCTCACCGCGCCGCGACTGCAGGGCGTAGGCGTAGCGGTCCTTCGATTTGTCGGTGAGCTTGGGCGCGTAGTCCTTGAGCAGCTCGTCCCACGTGGCCGGCGGTTTGTCGAAGCCGGCGTCCTTGAGCATGCACTTGTTGTAGAACAGCAGGCCGGAGTAGTTATCGAAGGGCAGGCCATAGGTCTGTTTGTCCCAGCTGCCGAACGATTCCAGCAGGATCGGGAAGAAGCCTTCGAGCTTCAGGTCCGGGTCGGCGAGCTTGGCGTTCTGAGTGAAGGTGGTGACCGGTTCGAGCCAGCCGTTGCCGGCGAATTCGCCGATCCACACCACGTCGGTCAGCACCACGTCGAGCTGCTCACCGGAAGTGAAACTCAACACCTCCCGTTCACGGCTATTCTCGTAGGGGATGGTTTCGTAGCTGACCTTGATGCCGGTTTTCTTTTCGAACTCAGGCAGCAGTTTGATCGCGGCCGCATAACCGGGACGGTCGAGGAATATCGCCTTGATTTCGGTGCCCTTGTAGGGTGCGGCAGCCTCCTCCAGGGTCCAGGCCTGAGCGGTGCCGGCGCCCAGCGCAACCGACAGGGCAAGGGCATTCCATACCAGCTTCTTCATTGACGTGACCTCATTATTGTTGTGGGTGAGGGTTACACGGGGACAGGTGTTTTGCGGTGCTGCCAGGTGCTGACAGGTGCTGCCAAGGCGCTTTCACGATCAGCGTGCGCGGCTTTCAGGCCGACTTGGGCGAGTTCCTTGACATTTGTAATTTCCGAATTACAAATGATCGTAGGACGAAATGGATGGCTGTCAAGTCGGTGCGCCGTTGCCGTGGCTGCCTGCGAAAAGAATGCCCAAACAACAATAATTCAGGGGATAAGATTTTGACTGAGCTCAGTTTGAGTGGCGTCGAGAAAGCCTACGGCGAGATCAAGGTCTTGCATGACATCCACCTGAGCATCGAGAGCCGCGAGTTCGTGGTCTTCGTCGGGCCTTCGGGCTGCGGCAAGTCAACCTTGCTGCGCTGCATTGCCGGGCTCGAAAGCATCACCCAGGGCCAGATTCGCATCGGCGCCCGCGACGTGACCTACCTGGAACCGGCCGATCGCGGCGTCGCCATGGTGTTCCAGTCCTACGCGCTGTACCCGCACATGTCGGTCTACGACAACATCGCCTTCGGGCTGAAAATGCAGAAGACACCCAAAGACCAGATTGAGGCCAAGGTGCGCAACGCCGCGCGCATCCTGCAGCTCGAGCCGCTGCTTGATCGCAAGCCCAAGGCGTTGTCAGGCGGGCAGCGCCAGCGCGTGGCCATCGGCCGCGCCATCGTCCATGAGCCGGAAGTGTTCCTGTTCGACGAACCGCTCTCCAACCTTGATGCCTCCCTGCGCGTGCAGATGCGCATCGAGATCGCCCGGTTGCACGCCGACCTGCAGGCGACCATGGTTTACGTCACCCATGATCAGGTCGAAGCCATGACCCTGGCCGACAAGATCGTGGTGCTCAACAAAGGCTGCATCGAACAGGTCGGCTCACCCCTGGAGCTTTATCACCATCCGCGCAA
>NZ_DASVUM010000257.1:0-24269 GCF_036387035.1 Pseudomonas sp.
CGGTGAGGCGCAGTTGCTGGTCGGCCCGGCCGGCTGGGAGTCCACGTACATCGGCGAAATCAAGTCAAAGGATTATGGCTTCGCCGACAAATTCGAGCCGATCTCCACCGAAGCCTCAGTGACCTACGCCAGGCTGGCGGCTGCCTACAAGGCCCATCGCGGCGTGGTCTTTTATGCCTACACGCCGGACTGGATTTTCTCGGCATTCGATTTGCGCCGGCTTGAAGAGCCTGCCTTCGACGGCTATGCCCAGGACAACAAGAAGGACGACCCGCTGTACAAGGCCGACGGTTGCTGGAAGTTCGTCAGCCCGACGGTAGACGCCGACTGGAAGAACAAGAGCCACATCACCTGCGCCTACCCCGACGCGAAAGTGTATGTGCTGACCTCGACCGCGCTGGAAAAGCGCGCCCCGAAAATCGCCAGCTTCCTGGAAAACGTCGCCATCGATCCCAAGGCACTGAATGAGCTGATCCTGAAGATCGAGAAGGAGAAACAGCCGGCAGACGAAGCGGCCAAAGCCTGGGTGGCAGCCAACCCGCAGACCGTGAACACGTGGCTGGGCGTGCAAAGCGTCGGGGGTCTGCAATGACCCGCCCCACGCTGCGCCTGCTGGACGGCGGCATGGGCCGCGAGCTGCAACGGATGGGTGCGCCGTTTCGCCAGCCGGAATGGTCCGCGCTGGCGTTGATCGAGGCGCCGGACGACGTGCGCACGGCGCATCGGTCATTTATCGCCGCAGGCGCGCGGATTATCACCACCAACAGTTACGCGCTGGTGCCATTCCATTTGGGCGAGCCGCGCTTTGCCGACCGCGGGCTGGCGCTGGCACGCCTGGCCGGTCGCCTTGCCCGGGACGCCGCGAGCGACGCCGCGACGGACAATGCCGAGGCCGAGCAGGTCTGGGTGGCGGGGTCGCTGCCACCGGCGCTGGGTTCCTATCGTCCGGACCTGTTCGACCACGACCGTTCGGTGGCGATACACCGCGTGCTGATCGAGGGGCTGCGCGAGCACGTCGACGTCTGGCTGGCTGAAACCCAAAGCTCCATCGCCGAAGTGCGCGCGGTGCATGAAGCGCTGAGCGAAAACCGCGCCGGCCTGGCGAAGCCGTTGTGGCTGTCGTTCACCCTCAGCGACAGTCCGGAGCAGGGCGCACGGCTGCGTTCCGGCGAGCCAGTGGCCCGGGCCGTGGCGGTGGCCCTTGAACTGGGCGCGGCGTCGGTGCTGTTCAACTGCAGTCAGCCGGAGGTCATGGGGCAGGCGGTGATCATCGCGCAGCAGGTGATCGAGGCGGCCGGCGCGGACGTCGACATCGGCGTGTACGCCAACGCGTTTCCGGTCATGAGCGAGGAGGCGCAGGCCAACGCGACGCTGCTGGAGATCCGTCCGGACCTCGGCCCCGAGGCGTATCTGCGCTGGGCCCGACGTTGGGTGGAGCAGGGCGCAAGCATCGTCGGCGGCTGCTGCGGCATCGGGCCCGAACACATCGCCCGCCTGCACACGCATCTGGTTTCAGCCGGCGATGACCTGCGCCGCTCAACGCAGGGCCTGGGTTGATATGGAGTTCGATGTCGAGTTTGCCGTGTCCACGCTGCCCGCGTTCGTCAGCGCCGTCGGGGTCACCTTGCAGGTTGGTTTCATCGCCATCGGCACGTCGCTGTGCGTGGCGCTGATCAACGCCGCCATCACCGCCTTCGGTGTGCCGATCCTGCGACCGATGGTGCGCGTCTACGTGGAGCTGGCGCGCAACACGCCGCTGCTGATTCAGCTGTTCTTCATTTACTTCGCCTTACCGGCGCTGGGCATCCGCATTTCCGGTTTCGCCTCGGCGATCATTGCCATGACGTTCATGGGCGGCGCTTACCTCACCGAAATCCTGCGCGCCGGCATCGACGCGGTGCCCAAGGCGCAGATCGAGTCGGGGCTGTCGATCGGCCTGTCACGCTGGCAACTGCTGCGCCACGTCATTCTGCCCCAGGCCGGGATTCTCAGCCTGCCGGCGCTGTTCGCGAATTTCATCTTTCTGCTCAAGGAAACCACCGTGGTCTCGGCGGTGGCGGTGCCGGAAATTCTCTACACCACCAAGAGCTACATCGCGCTGTATTACAAAACCTACGAAATGCTCGCGGTCATGACCGGCCTTTGCGTGTTGCTGTTCGTGCCGCTGTCGCTGCTGCTGCGCCTGATTGAACGGAGGCTCCAGCATGGCCAGTTCGGGTCTTGAATTGCTGTGGGTGTCCGCGCCTCAACTGGCCCAGGGCATTGGCCGCACGCTGGGTATCTCGGTGTTGGCGATCATCTTCAGCAGCATCGGCGGGATAGCGTACGGCGTGCTGCGCAACCTTGGCCTGCGCGCGGTCGATCGGGTGCTGGGGGTGTACCTGGAGCTGTTCCGGGCGATTCCGGTGCTGGTCTGGCTGTACCTGTTCTTCTTCGGCTTGCCGATCTTTCTCGGATGGAGCATCCCAGGCTTCTGGTGCGCGGTGCTGGTGCTGTCGCTGTGGGGCGCCAGTGAGACCGGCGAAGTGGTGCGCGGCGCACTGCGTTCCATTCCCGGCGGGCAACGCGAAGCCGGGCTCGCCATCGGCCTGGGTCAGGTGCAGCTGTACGGCCGCGTGCTGCTGCCCCAGGCACTGCGACGCATGACGCCGCCGCTGATCAACGTGTTTACCCGGCTGATCAAAACCAGCTCCCTGGCGGTGCTGATCGGCGTCGTCGACGTGATCAAGATTGGCCAACAAATCATCGAGCGGACCTACGAGTCAGTATTGATCTACGGCTTCCTGTTCGTGTTTTTCTTTCTGGTCTGTTATCCGCTGTCGGCCGCTTCCCGGGTCCTTGAGCGGCGTTGGAATCATTCATGAGCGCATTGATAGAACTCACCGGCTTCAGCAAACGCTTCGGCGCGGTGGCGGTATTGCAAGATGTTGATCTGAGCGTCGAGGAGGGCGAGGTGGTGGTCATCCTCGGCCCAAGCGGTTGCGGCAAAAGCACGTTGCTGCGCTGCCTCAACGGTCTGGAACTGGGCCACGCCGGGCAGTACCGCCTGGCCGGACGGGACTTGCCGGCCAATACCGATTGGCGACAGGTCCGTCAGCAGATCGGCATGGTGTTTCAGAGCTACCACTTGTTCCCGCACATGACCGTGCTGGAGAACGTTTTGCTGGGGCCGCTGAGCGTGCAGAAGCGCAAGCGGGCGGATGCGCAGCAGCAGGCCGAGGCACTGCTGAACCGCGTCGGCCTGCTGGACAAGCGCGACGCCTACCCGCGTGAGCTTTCCGGCGGCCAGCAGCAGCGCATCGCCATCGTCCGTGCGCTGTGCATGAACCCCAAGGTCATGCTGTTCGATGAGGTCACCGCCGCCCTTGATCCGGAAATGGTCAAGGAAGTGCTGGAAGTCATTCTGGACCTCGCGCGCAGCGGCATGACCCTGTTGATCGTCACCCACGAAATGGCCTTTGCCCGCGCGGTGGCCGATCGAATCGTGTTCATGGACGGCGGGCGAATCGCCGAACAGGGCGACCCTGAATCCTTCTTCAGCGCACCGCAGACCGCACGGGCGCAGCAGTTCCTGGAAAAATTTTCTTACATCGCAAATATGCCAAAAAGGAAAGCATCGTGACCCTTAAATCTGCCCTCGTACTGCCACTGCTCGCCCTCGGATTGCTGGTCGGCACCGCTGCCGCCCATGCCGCGCCCGAGGGTTCGCTGGACAAAATCAAGGCCCGCGACAAGTTGATTGTCGGCGTGTTCAGCGACAAGCCGCCGTTCGGGTTCGTCAACGAGCAAGGCGACTACGTCGGCTTCGACACGGACCTGGGCCGGCGCTTCGCCAAGGACCTGCTCGGCGATGAGAAGAAGATCGAGTTCGTGGTGGTCGAGCCCGCCAGCCGCATTCCGTTTCTGCAAAGCGACAAGGTTGACTTGATCCTTGCCAACATGACCGTGACGCCGGAACGCGCGCAAGTGGTCGACTTCACTCATCCCAATCTGCGCGTCGCGGTGCAGGCCCTGGTGCCGGACAGCAGCCCGGTGAAGACGCTGGACGACCTGGCGAGCAAGACAGTCATCGTCACCACCGGGACCACGGCGGATATCTGGCTGACCAAGAACCATCCGGACTGGAAGCTGCTCAAGTTCGAGAAGAACTCCGAGTCGCTGCAGGCGCTGGCCAACGGTCGGGGCGATGCGTATGCCCAGGACAATCTGGTGCTGTTCAGCTGGGCCAAACAGAACCCCGGGTATCGTGTCCTGGCACAGAAACTCGGTGACGAAGCGCCAATCGCCCCGGCGGTGAAAAAAGGCAACAGCGAACTGCGCGACTGGGTAAACACCGAACTGGCCAGCCTCGGCCAGCAGAAATACCTACTCACGCTGTACAACCAATACGTGCGCGACCAATTGGCGGCAGACACCGACCCGTCGGCGGTGATCGTTGAAGGCGGAGCGTGGAAGCCCTGATTGGTGTGTTTAGTGGGACTGGCTTTAGTCGGGAAAGGGCCCGTCCGGACACCCTCAATTTTGCAGCGTGGCCTCGGACGTCTTCCCGGCTGAAGCCAGTCCTACAGGTTAGATGCGGTGTGTTTAGTAGGACCGGCTTCAGCCGGGAAGGGGCCCGTCCGGACACCTTCGATTTGCAACGTGACCCTGCAGTCACTCTGTGGTGGTCAGCGTCACGCCATTCGTCTCAAACGCTGCCTTCGCTTTCGATCACCAGAATGCGCGCTTCGCCCAGCGGGTGGGCGACGTGGGCGGTGCCGATGGAGGCGTAGAAGATATCTCCGGTTTGCAGCACGGTTGTTTGCTCGACGCCGTCTTGCTTGAAGCGCATCTCCACTTGTCCATCCAGCACCACAAACACCTCCTGACCGTCATTGACGTGCCATTTGTAGGGCTGGTCCGTCCAGTGCAGCCGCGTGGTGATGCCGTTCATGTTGGCAATGTCCAGCGCCGCCCAGGCGCGGTCGCCGGTGAAGTCTTTGCTGCGGATGATGTTCATAGGGGCGTGTCCATGGGGATCGGTGGCGCAGAAGCCGATGAGGGCGCAAGGCTGCGCCAACCGGCTCGACTTTCGGTGCACGGATCATAAGGGCGCCACGGCCGCGCGCAATAGATCGCCAGGGCAGGAGGGCGTAAAAGCGCAAGATTGCGCAAGTGCGTCGGCGCGCAGGTCATGTCCGAAATCATTGCGGATCTGACATTGTCGAGTCTGCACCCGCGCTTTAGACTCCCGGCCATCCACTAGACGACTGGTCTACGCAGCCGCTCTGGTCACTGCTTTTCCCTTATGAACGGAGTACCACCCATGGCCCCTCAGCCACTGCTTACCCACGTTTCGCTCGGTCGCCACGTGCTGAAAAATCGCATCGCCTTCCCGCCACTGACGCGTCAGCGAAGCCTGCAGCCGGGCGACATCGCCTCGGACCTCATGGCAACGTATTACCAACAGCGTGCCGGCGCCGGTTTCATGATCACCGAAGGCAATCAGATCGAGCCGCGCGGGCAGGGCTATGCCTGGACCCCAGGCATTTACAGCGCTGACCAGGTTGAAGGCTGGCGCAAGGTAACCGACGCCGTGCACGCGGAAGAGGGCGTTATCTTCGCCCAGCTCTGGCACGTGGGCCGAGTGTCCCACCACGCGCTGCAACCCAACGAAGCAGCGCCGGTTGCTCCTTCGGCGATCCCGGCGGCCAATGCCAAAGCGTTCATCGAAACCGCGCCGGGTGCCGGGCAGTTGGTGGTGCCGCCGACGCCTCGCGCGCTGACCGTTGAAGAGATCCGCGAACTGGTGAAGCTGTACGCCCAGGCGGCAAAAAACGCGATCGAAGCGGGCTTCGACGGCGTGGAAATTCATGCGGCGAACGGTTACCTGGTCAACCAGTTCATCTCTGAACACGCTAACCACCGCGATGATGAATACGGTGGTTCGCTGGAAAACCGCCTGCGGTTCCTGCGCGAAATCGTCACTGCCGTGTCCGAAGCCGTGGGCGCGGACCGGCTGGGCGTGCGCTTCTCGCCGTTGTTCGTCAGTACCGATGAAGAGCGTGTTTACATCGGTCTGGTGGAAAGTGACCCGCACCACACCTACCTCGAGGCGATCAAGGTGCTGGAAAACGCAGGCGTTGCCTACGTTTCCATCGCCGAAGCCGACTGGGACAACGCCCCGGAACTGCCGGAAACCTTCCGCAAGGCCGTTCGTGAAGCCTTCAGCGGGCGCATCATGTATGCCGGGCGCTACACCGCCGAACGCGGCAACCGCCTGATCGACGCTGGCCTGGCTGACCTTATCGCCTTCGGTCGCCCGTTCATTGCCAACCCTGATCTGCCTGCCCGCATCGCCAACGGCTGGCCGCTCAACCCCGTCAACCCGGCCACGTTGTATGGCGGCACCGAAGAAGGCTACGTCGACTACCCGACTTACACCGGCAACCAAGGCTGAGTACGTCGTTACTGACTTGAGGACTGATCAACCGATGGCAGCGCACTGTCGGTTATCAGTCCCGCTGCCGCCCTGTATGGAGTGAGCCCGGATTGATCAGCGCGTTGCCACATACGCCTGGTAGAACTCCGCCGCGGCAAGGTTTTTGTCCTTGGCTTCGAACATCACATCGAACCGGTCCAGAAACTCGGTGACGTAGCCATTGGTCCAGTGATTCCACATCCGTGCGCTGTGCCCGTACAGCTCACGCTTGGGCACAACCTTGAGCAACTCATCCATCTCCAGCTTCGTCTCGGGGCTGAAACCGAGGTCCTGCAGACGCTCCTGCGGCTGGGAGTAGTGCATGACCGGCCGCACGCCGCGCCAGCTGTCGATGATCCGCTCGACGCGCTCCGATTGCGCCGGGATGTAGTCGTTCTCGTTGATCCAGCAGTGGTGGACATCCAGCACCACCGGTGCCAGGTCCGACAGGCCGATGCAGTCGTCGACGCCGTACGTCTTCTCTTCATTCTCGAACGTGATGGTATTGCGCGCCTCCTGTGACAACCGGTGCCAGATCGCCCGGATGCCCTCGGCGCCGAGCCGGCCGGCGATGTGCACGTTGCATTTGAAATCCTGGAACTGACGGCCATAACCCATCATGCGGATCATGTCGGCATGGTATTCAAACTCGGCGAGGCTGTTCTCCACGACGTCGGGCCTGTCCGATCCCAGCACGCAGAACTGACCGGGGTGCATCGACAGGCGAATGCGCGCGTCCCGTGCCGCCGCGCCGATTGCAGCGAACCCTTCGATCAGCACCGACTGCACGTCGGCCTGCTGATAAAACGCACTGACTCTCGGATGGCTGTAGAACGGCAGCAAATCGCTGCTCAGGCGCAACATGCGCAGCGCCGGCGGCAGCGTGCCGACGTAGGCCAGGAGCGCCAGTTGCGCCTGGAGGTTGTGGGTGACCACTTCCAGCAAGCGCCCGCGGGCAATCTCAGCCGTGACGCTGTCCATCCAGCGCAGGGTGGTCGTGCGCGGGTTCAGGGCCGCTTCGATGAGCTTGAGTTCTTTCAACGCCAGGCTGCGTTGAGGGTGCCGGTACTGGCAGGCAAAGCCGATTCGCGCAGATGACATGGGGATCCCCAATGATCGATTCGGTTCAGCGCAGCCGGGGCGTCTTATCCGGGCAAGGCGATGACGCCGCGGCCAGCGGCGTCAAGACGGTGTAGCGATTTCATCCAGGTGATTGAGCAACGCCAGCGGGTCTTCGTAGACGCGCAACGCGCCGGCACGCTCCAGCTCGCTGATGTCGTAGCCGCCTGACAGCACGCCGATACCGGTCGCCTTGCAGCGACGCGCTGCCAGCATGTCCCAGATGGCGTCGCCAATGACCAGGCACTCTTCGATGGGCGTGTCGAGCTTGCGCGCGGCGGCAAGGAACAGATCCGGGTCCGGCTTGCCGTACGTTACGTCGCTGCGGGTCACCAGATTGCTCTGGTCTGGCTTCAGGTCGAGCGCCCGCAGATTGATCTCGGCCGTTTCCATTTCACCGCTGGTGGCGATGCACCATTTGAAGTCTTGCTCAGTAAGCGCTTTGAGCAAGTCAACGGCCCCGGGCAGCGCGATGATTTGCCCCTGAGTGCGACGGTAGGCTTCGGCGTGCTTGTCACTTAACCGTTTGGCCTGGGCTTCGCTGATGTCCATTCCGGTTTCGCGGGAGAGCATTTTCAGCATCAGCCCACCGCTCATGCCGATCTTGCGGTGGATGCGCCACATGGCGAGGGGGATGTTTTCCGAATCGAGGGCTTCTTTCCACGCCGAGACGTTCTGATAGACGCTGTCGGTCAGGGTGCCATCGAGGTCGAACAGAAAGGCAGTTTGCGGTCGCATGGTGTTGCTCCGTTGGTGCAGGGAGTCATCCGCTGACAATGATCTGAGAAGTGGACGACAGCACACGCGGTGGGCCGTCCCCGGCGACATCAGTGGCGACGCCGCCGAAGTTTCGAGGCCCCGGCGTGGCGGGCGTTCATTCTTTCTCGATCAATCGATACGCGGGTGCTGCTGAACCAGGGTTTCGCGTTTGGCTTGCAACTCGGCGATCTGCGTGTCGATGTCTTCGATCTTCTGCTCGATGTTGTCGTGGTGCTCCTGCAACAGCTCGCGTGCTTCGTTGAGGTCCGATGCCGCCGGCGCAGCGCCACGCAAGGGCTTGTTGGCAGTTTCCTTCATGGTCAGGCCGGTGATCAGGCCCACCACGGCGACCACCATCAGGTAGTACGCCGGCATGTACAGGTCCTGGGTGGTCTCCACCAGCCAGGCGACTGCAGTAGGGGTCAGGCCTGCGAGCAACACCGACACGTTGAACGCACTGGCCAGCGCGCTGTAACGAATGTGGGTAGGGAACATCGCCGGCAACGTCGAGGCCATCACCCCAATGAAGAAGTTGAGGATCACGGCGATCATCAACAGACCGGCGAAGATCAGGCCCAGCTGGCCGCTGTTGATCAGTTTGAACGCCGGGATCGACAGCACCAGCAAGGCGATGCTGCCGGCGATGATAAACGGACGGCGTCCGACCTTGTCGCTGAGAAAGCCGATCAGTGGCTGCACGAACAGCATCCCGACCATGATCGCAACGATGATCAGAACACCGCGATCCTCGCTGTAATGCAGGTTGTGGGAGAGGTAGCTGGGCATGTAGGTGAGCAGCATGTAATACGTGACGTTGGTCGCCGCCACCACGCCGATGCAGGTCAACAGGCTGCGCCAGTGCTTGGTGGCCACCTCCTTGAACGAGACTTTCGGGCCGTGGGCCAGGCCTTCGCGGTCGCCTTGCTCAAGCTTTTCGACGTGCTGCTGGAACGCCGGTGTTTCTTCCAGGGCGTTACGCAGATAGAGGCCGACCATGCCCAGCGGCAGGGCCAGGAAGAACGGCAGGCGCCAGCCCCATTCGAGGAATTTCTCTTCGCCGATCACCGAAGAGATAAGCACCACGACGCCGGCACCCAGAACGAAACCCGCAATCGAGCCGAAGTCCAGCCAGCTGCCGAGGAACCCGCGTTTGCGGTCCGGGGCATATTCGGCGACGAAGATCGACGCGCCGGTGTATTCGCCACCGACCGAGAAGCCCTGGGCCATCTTCGCCAGCAGCAGCAGGATGGGCGCCCAGATGCCAATCGAGTCGTAGGAGGGAATCAGCCCGATGGCGAAGGTGCTTAGGGACATGATGACGATGGTGGCGGCAAGAACCTTCTGTCGCCCGTATTTGTCGCCGATGGCGCCGAAGAACAGGCCGCCGATAGGGCGAATCAGGAAGGGCACCGAAAACGTCGCCAGGGCTGCGATCATCTGCACGCTGGGGTCGGCGCCGGGGAAGAAGATCTTGCCCAGTGCGTAGGCCACGAAGCCGTAGACGCCGAAGTCGAACCATTCCATTGCGTTGCCCAGGGCGGCGGCGGTAATGGCCTTCCGCATCTTGGCATCGTCGACGATGGTGATGTCTTGCAACCCGATCGGGTTGACGGTTTTCTTGCGTGATCTCATAAAAGTCCCGGCAGCTTGAGTAGCATGTGTGGCGAACAATGACGGGGCTACCTGCAGCGCATGCCTCCCTCGGGAGGGGATGTACTGTCGCAATAGTGGCAGGCCCATTTGCATCAGAGCGGAGCGAAGCGTAAAAAATTCAGAACGGCGGCTCATTTTTAGATAATTGGTACAAATGAGTGAGTCATCGGCCAAATCTATCATTCAATCGATTCAAATAGCTTGGATCCAATAAACTGAGTTTATTGCAGATAGATGAGTGGTAGGCTTAGCCTATTGTTAAAGTGATGGCTCAATGACATATTCGCTCCGTCATCCACTCTCGCCGACGGAAAAAAATGCGCCCCTTCAAGTCACTTGTTGCAGCTTCATTGCTGATCAGCGGGTGCAACGGAATGCCCACCGCTTTTACCCAGGATCCTGTATTTGACCAAGCCTTTGTCGTTCACTCCGGTGCGCCGCTGCCTTATCTGATGATGGGCACCGCTATTCAGTGGAATGAAGACTATGCCGTGACGGTCAAGCACCTTCCTTACGTATCGGATGCGGTGTACCAGGGGCAGGGTGACGTGCAGTTTTTCAGGCACAAGGCTGATCACGTTCCGCTGTGGCGGTCGTACCAGCCGGGCGAGGAGTTGACCTCGGTGGGCTTCAACTCAGCCTACATGTCGGTCAAGGGCACCGGGCATGCGCTGCCGGCCATGGTTCGTCTGGACCCCAAAGAAGGCAACGTGATGTATGGCACCCACGACGGTCCAGTGGCCAAGGGCATGTCTGGCGGTCCGGTGTTCGCGGCAGACGGCAAGGTCGTCGGCATCACCGTTGCGCTGCTGACCTCCAGCGACTTGACCAAAATCAAGCGTCCGGACCTGGCCAATCAGCCGCGCGTCAGCATCTTCATGCCGTACAACGAGATCAACCGCGAGTGGACCCGGTACATGGCACAGGCCAAGCCTGCCACGCCAGCGCCGACCCACCTGGCGATCAACTGATCAATCGATCACCGAATCAACGCTCGCGCAACGCTTCGCGGGCGCGGTTCAGCGGCTTGATAAGGTAATCCAGCACGGTTTTTTCACCCGTGCGGATGTCCACGGTGGCGATCATCCCGGGGACGATCGCAAAGGTCTTGCCGGCCTTGTTGCGCAGCACGTCCGAGTCGGTGCGGATGAAGACGCGGTAGTAGAAGATTTCCGGCTTTACCTCATCTTGAAGGGTGTCCGGCGAGATGGTCACCACCTTGCCGTCGAGGCTGCCGTAGATCGAATAATCGTAGGCGGTGATCTTGACTTTGGCCTGCTGCTCCGGATGGATGAACGCGATGTCCCGGGGCGAGATGCGCGTTTCGATCAGCAGTTGCTCATCCAGCGGAACGATCTGCATCAACTGACCGTTGGGTGGCACCACGCCGCCGATGGTGGTGACTTCGATGTCCTTGACGATGCCGCGCACCGGCGAGCGCAGGGTCAGGCGTGACAATGAGTCGCTGCGGCCGCGGATCACCGCTGAGAGCATTTGCGCCTCGGCATTGGCTTTGGCCAGGTCTTCGCGGGCATGCACCATGTATTCGGAGCGCGCTTCGGTGGCCTTGAGCTCAAGCTCGGAGCGCTGGCGGTTCAGGCGCAGCACCTCCACGCGGCTCGACGCGCCGATCTTCGCCAGGTTCTCGGTGATGGTCAGTTCGCTGCGCACCAGCTTCAGCGAGCTGTCGATGCCGTTGAGGGTCTCGCTCAGGCCCTTGCGCCGGGCGTTGAACAGATCGGTTTCGGCGCGGCGCAGCTCCGGGGACTTGTCCAGCGACGCGTCGAAGGTCAGCGGCTTGTCACTGACTTCGGCCTGCAAGCGGTTGACGCTGGCCAGTGCCGCCCGGTATTTCGCCTCGCTTTCTCCCACGTTCGATTCACTCTTGACCGCATCCAGCTGCGCGAGCACCTGACCGCGCTCCACCAGCGTGCCTTCGCTGACGTTCAGTTCCTTGATGATCCCGCCCTCCATGGATTGAATCAGCTGCTCCCTGGAACTGGGCACCACCTTGCCGGTGCCGGTGGAGACCTCGACCACCTGAAACCACGCCGCCCAGGCGAGAAAGCACGCCAGCATCAGCGCACAGGTCCAGATGACGCGCACGCTGCCGGTGATGCTGCGTTCGTCCTGGCCGTCGAGGTAGGTGACCTGATCAGGCAGCCGCGGGGTTTGCCCGGTGGTCAGTGCGTTCATGCTTTCGCTCCTTGCGGTTGCTTGAGTCGAGTGAGGGCGGCGTCGCGGTGGTCGTCGATAACGATGCGGCCGTTGTCCAGCACGATGATGCGTTCCACCAGTTGCAGCAGGCTGACCCGGTGCGTGGCGACGATCAGGGTGCGGCCCTGGCACCAGATCGAGAGTTTTTCCAGCAACTGGCGTTCGGTGATGTCGTCCAGCGACGCCGTGGGTTCGTCCAGCAGCAGCACTTGCGGCTGACGAATCAACAAGCGTGACAGCAGCAGGCTCTGCCGCTGACCGCCGGACAGGCCCAGACCGCCTTCCAGAATCAAATGGTCCATGCCCTTGGGCATCTGCCGGACAAAGTCCAGCGCGCCGGTCACCGCCAGGGCCGCGATGATCTCCTGATCGCTGGCCTGGCCCGCACCGAGGGTGAGGTTGTCCCGCAGGGTGCCGTGAAACAGCCGCGCCTGCTGGGACATCAGGCCGACGTCCCGGCGCAGGTCGGCCGGGTCCAGGTGAGCGAGGGAAATGCCATCCACGGTGGTTTCGCCGCTGGCCAGGTCCATGGAACCTGCCAGCGCTTGCAGCAAGGTTGATTTGCCGGCGCCGTTGCGCCCCAGGATGGCGACGCGCTCACCGGGACGTATCGTCAGATTGATCCCGCTCAGGGCCGGCGCGGCTTCTTCGCTGTACTTGAAGCCCGCCTGACGCAGCACGTAGTCCCCGCGAATGGCGGGCAGATGCACGCGCTGGCTGCCTTCAGGGTGGTCAACCGGCATCTGCATCAGGCGGTTAAGCCCTTGCAGCGCCACTTTCGCCTGTTGCCAGCGGGTCAGCACGTGGGTCAATTGCGCCATGGGCGCCATCATTCGCGAGGCCAGCATCGAGGCGGCCACCAGGCTGCCGGTGGTCAAATCACCGGCAATCACCATGGGCGCGCCGAACACGATGACCACGGCGAACACCGCACCCTGCACGTTCTGCGTCCAGGCCACCAGGCTGTTGGTCAGCGAACGTAACTTCAGGCTGCTGTCGGCCGACGCGGCATTGTAATGATTCCATTGTTGCTGGAAGCGCTGCTCGGCCTGCAGCGCCTTGATGTCGTCCATGCCCTGCACGGTTTCCACGAGCATGGCGTTGCGCAGGGCGGCTTCGCGCATCGAGGCGTTGGCCAGCCGCGCAAGCTTGCGCTGGGCAAGCACGCCCGGCAGCACCATTGCCACCAGTGCGATCAGGGGGATCAGCACCAGCGGCCCGCCGATCAGATAGAACACCAGCAGGAACAGAAAGAAGAACGGCATGTCTGCCAGCGCCGTCGCGGTGCTGGAGGTGATCAAGTCGCGGATCTGCTCCAGTTCGCGCAGCTGCGAAATGAACGAACCCGTGGATTTGGGGCGGGCGGAATTGCGCAGCCGCAGGGCGTGGCCGAAGACCAGGTCCGACACCCGCAGGTCCGCGCGTTTGCCGATAACGTCGGTGATGCGCAGGCGCATGATGCGCATGACGAAGTCAAACACCAGTGCCAGCATCACGCCGCCGAACAGCACGTACAGCGTGGGCAGGGATTCGGCCGGAATCACCCGGTCGTAGACCTGCATCGAGAACAGCACACCGGCCATGCCCAGCACGTTGGCCACCAGCGACGCCAGCATCACTTGGCGATAGGGACGCAGGTCGCTCAAAACGATGCGCCTGAACCAGTGCTCGTCGTAGGGCTTGATGTAGTCGTCGGTGCGCACGTCGCTGAGGGGCTGAATCGGTCGCAACACCACCGTGCGCAGCGCCTGTTCGGCGAGCACGGCCGGGTCGATGCGGCTTTGCAGGCCTTGATCGCCGCTGTAGGCGATGCCCAGTTCGCCTTGCTCGCTGACACTTTCGATCACGCCAATCTGCCCGTCGCGCAACTGCACCAGCAACGGTGTGCGCCAGCGCGACAGGCTTTTGCGGTCATAGCTGGCGAACTTCACGCTCAGTCCCGCCTGACGCGCCATGTGGCGAACCACGTCTTCGACACGCCCCTCGCTGTTGGCGGACGCCAGGCGAATGCTTTCCGGCGAGACGTCCAGGCGATAATGCCGGGCGACGGTGAGAATCGCCTCCAGCCAGGGCGAGTAATCCGGACGGTGGGGGCCTGCCGCCGGCGCTTCGGGGATGACGATGGTCTCGGTCATGGCAGGATCTCCACGTGCTGAATGGTGCTGTGATCGATGCCGAACGCACGGCGCAGCGCGCCACTGTTGTAAAGGCAGTCGATTTGCAGGCGACGCAGGTCGGCCTGGGTGTTGGCCAGGTCGAAGCGCGACTGGTGGATTTCCTGTTCGGCGTTGAGCAGGTCGAGCAAGGGCCGGGTGCCCAGCTCCAGGTATTGACGGCCATACAACTCGCGGGCTTCGGTGATGCTGTTTTGCCGCGATTCCAGCGAGCTGAGCCGGCGCGTCAGCCCGGACGTCTGCGCCTGCGCTTCGCCCAGACCTTGGCGCGCCTGCAAGCGCGCGGCGTCTTCGGCGGAATCCGCAGCCGTCAGGGCATAGCTGGCAGCGCGACTGCGGGCGCTGATGGCGCCGCCCTGATAAATCGGCACTTCCAGGTTGAGGAAGATCCCGGCCTGGGTGCGGTTGATCGTCGAGTTCTGGTCGTCGTAATGGTCGTCCAGAAACTGGTTGATCGAGGGCTGCAACGACAGCGTCGGATAGGCTTCGGACTTGGCCTGGGCCAGTTCGGCTTGCGCCTGGGTGCGCTGGGCCGCGGCTTGCAGCACGGCGGGGAGGGCGTCGGTGCCCACCGGCACGCTGCAGGCGTTGGTCATCGAAGGGGTGAAGGTGTCGCTGGCCTGGGGCGGGGTCTGCCGACCGAGCAGGTTGGTCAGCGTCGACTGCCAGCGCGCATACAGTGCTTTGTACTCTTGCAGCGTGGCCATTGCGCCTTCGGCGCGGGACTGGGCCTGAACCACATCGGAGCGGGTGCTCGCGCCCATGTCGCTGCGCTGTCTGGCCAGCTCGACGATGTCGCCGACGCCGCGGATCTGCTCGCGGGCGACGTCCACCAGCCGCTGATAACGCTGGACCTCGATGTAGGCGAACGCCGTGTCGCGGCTGACCTGATCGATCGCCAGCAGGATGCCCGCCTGACTGCGCGCCGCCTTGGCCCGGGCCGCCTCCACCGCGTTCGAGACCTTGCCGAAATCGTAGAGCATCTGCTTGAGCGAGATGCTCACCGACTGACTGCCGTCGTCGCTGCCGTAGCCGCTGGTGTAGCCGCCTTTGATCCCGCCGGAGATCTGCGGGTAATAACCGGCTTCAGCCACATTGATGCCCTCGGCCTGCTGATACAAGGTGCCGATCGCCTCACTGATGCTGGGGTGCCAGTCAACGGCAATTCTGACCGCCTGTTCCAGGCCCAGGGTCTGGCTGTCTTCCTTGGCCGCGACGGCGCCGGGTCCGGGACCGCTTTTGGGACTGCTTCCCTGGCGCTTCGGATCCTCAGGCCTGGCTTGCAGGCGAGAGGGACTGATGCTGCGCAGGCCAGGATCGATTTCATCCTGCGCCTGAGCAACGGAAAACATCGGGTGACACAGGCCGAGGGTCAAGACGACCGCCGGCCATTTCTGCTTGCGAACGCGCTTCACGTGGCTTCCTTACTGTACGAATACAGAGCTTCCCTTTCATCGAATCAACCGGCCGACCGAATCAGTCGCCCGGTTGAAGCCCGCCGCTGGCAGCGCCAGGCGGCGGGTTGCTCACACGACGTGAATACCGTTCTGCACCCACAGGTGATGCGTTGCATCTTCTTGCGGCGTGTACTGCGTGTAATCAACGCCGTCGGCTTGTTGCACACCGCCGGCGATCCAGCTGTCAGTCATGTGTACGGTGTCTTCGCTGCCACCCTTGATCATCAGTGTGTGGGTGTCCGCCGAGGTAATGGACACCAGGTCCGCCAGGCTCAGGGTCAGCGCGACGGCACTGGTGTGGTTCAGGTCCAGCACCTCGATGTTGTTGATCCGGCTGTGCAGATCACCCAGGTTGATGGTGGCGTCACCGCCGGCCCAGAGCAGGGTGTCGGTGCCGGTGCCGCCATCGACGGAGGCGAAGTGCTGGTCGGCGATGATCAGCGTGTCGTTGCCGGCGCCGCCCTGCAGGGTGACCGCGCCGCCATGGGACCCGTCCAGTGTGTCGTTGCCCGCCGTGCCCTGAATCAGCTCGGCACCGGTGGTGGCCACGGCGGTGGCGCTGTGGTCATCGACGTTCGCCACGGTGGACAGCGCGGCAAAAGACGTCGTCGCGAAGGCGCCGGCCTGTTCCAGATCGATGGTCAGCGTCGCCGTGTCCGTCGTGCCGTTGGGGTGCTTGAGCTGGTAGGTAAAGACGTCTTCATGACCAATCACTGCATCGCTTTGCCCCGGCGTCAGGGTGTAGGTGTAGCGACCGTCGGCCTGCACCAGCAACGAGCCGTAGGTGCCGACGAGGGTGGTGCCGTTATAGCCCGGCGTCACGTAAGTGCCCGCAGCCAACACATTGAGCACGGTGAACGCCGAGCCGAGTACATCAGCCCCGCCGCCGGCGGTGTCGGTGAGCAGGTTGCCGGCCACCGGCGTGTAGCTGCCGACGACGAACTGATTGGCGTAGGTGGCGTCGTTGATCAGGCTGATGTTGACCGTACTCGCCAGACCGATGCCCCCCGCAACCAGTTTGACTTGATAACTGCCCGGCCCCTGATCATCGAAGCGCGCGCCATAACTGCCACCGCCCAGGTTCAACAGCGATCCGCCCCCGTAGCTCTTGACCAGTACGTACTGGCCGGTGGTGGTGTTGAGCTTGTACAGACCCAAGGTCATCGACCCGAGCAGGCTAAGCAGGTTGCTGGAACTGACCACCACGGTCAGGTCGCTGACCGCACCCGCCGCCACGGTTGTGGTCCACGAACCCGTGCCGCCCAGCAACGGCACGATAAAGGGCCCCAGCGTGGAGGTGGTGATGACCTCTTTGTTGACCAGCGTAATGTCACTGACCGCAACGTCGTTGGTGGCGTCGACCAGAAATGCCGGAGCGGCCAGGTTGTTGTCGCTCCACACCTCGGTGGCCTGGGGACTGTCGATGCGCACGTACAGATTGGCCGTGTCGCTCAGGCCGTTCGGGTGCACCAGCTGGTAACTGAAGACGTCCACTTTGCCGACGCTGGCGGCCGAGCCGTTGGGCGTGTAGCTGTAGTTGCCGCTGGCGTCGATGGTCAACGTGCCGTACAGACCTTGTACCGTCACCCCCGTGCTGGCCGTGACGTAGCTGCCGTTTTTCAGCACTTGCAGTGCCGCGCCGTTGTCCGGACCGGTTTGATCCACCTGACCGTCGGTGCCGACGTCACGGATGACGTTGCCGACTACCGCGGCCCCGGCCACCCCGTTGAACTGGGTCAGGCTGGTCACGTCCAGCTGCAGCTGCGTGTTGACGGTGGTCAGCACGCCGATGCCGGTGCTTGAGACGATCAGCCGGTAATCCCCGCCCAGCAGATCGCCGATGTTGACCCGCACGCCCTGGCCGGTCAGGGCCACGAGGTCGAGCAGACCGCTGCTGCCGTTGACGTCCAGTGTCACCCAGTTGCCGCTGGCGTTCTTCACTTGCAGTGTGTAGACGACGCCATCGAGCAGCGACACCAGGCTGCTGGTCGTCAATGTGAGGGTCGGATCCAGGCTGGTGCCGCTGTTGACCGTGAACACGAACGCCTTGGAGAACCCCGCCAGCAAGGTGGTGAAGGAGTCCG
This sequence comes from Pseudomonas sp., assembly GCF_036387035.1. GTDB lineage: Bacteria > Pseudomonadota > Gammaproteobacteria > Pseudomonadales > Pseudomonadaceae > Aquipseudomonas. Next base: position 17,924 of record NZ_DASVUM010000257.1, read on the forward strand.
CAAAGTTCTGCGTGGCCTTCGCCGGCACCAGAGTGACTGTAGCGGTGGCCAAGTTGTCGCTGGCAACGACCGGGGCATTGACGTCGATGTCCGGCGCGGTGACGTTGGCCGCCACCGAGAGGTTGCCCTTGCTGTCCGTGAGGCTGACCAGCAGGGATTCGCCGTTGATCTGCGCGGAGGTGAGGGTGACGCTGAACAGCCCTGCCGGGCCGACGGTGCCCGTCCCGATCACCGCGCCGGAGGTGGATTTGATTTGCACCGTAGCGCCGATTTCTCCGCTGCCGGTGACCGTCAGGCCATCGCCACTCACCAGCAGTGCGCCTGGCGCGGCAGGCGGTGTCAGGTCAGGTGCGATGGCGCTTGCGGCTGCCGACACATTCCCCGCGGCGTCCGCCTGAGTGATGCTCAGCACCTGGTTGTTGATCTGTGCGGCGTTCAGCGCCACCGTGAAGCTGCCGTTGGCGGCAACCGTCGTGGTGCCGAGCACGGCGCCCGATGCATTGCGCACGGTGACGGTCGAACCGGCGACGCCGGTGCCCGTCACCACCGAGCCACTGGCATTGACGCTGACCGTCGTCGGTGCTGCCGGCGCCGTGGTGTCGGCAGCGGCAAGGCTGGCGGCCGCAGACACATTGCCCGCGAGGTCCACCTGGCGCACCGTCAGCGCCTGGCCGTCCAGTTGCGCGGCGTTGAGGGTAAGGGTGAACGTCCCGCCGGCGCCTACCGTCGTGGTCCCCAACGGCGTGCCGCTGGCATTCACCACGTTGACCGTCGCGCCGGCCTCGCCACTGCCGCTCAGGGTCAGACCATTGGCGGCCAGTACCAGCGCAGATGGGGCGTTGGGCGCCTGAATGTCCGGCGCGTTGACCGTGGTGACAAGCGATACGTTGCCCGTCGCGTCTGCTTGCTGGACGCTCAGCACCTGACCGTTCAATTGCGCGCTTGAGAGTAATACGACAAACCCGCCCGCTGCGTTGACCACTGCGCTGCCAAGCACACCGCCTGCCGCGCTGAGCACGCGCACGGTCGCCCCGGCTTCACCGTTGCCGCTGACCTGCAAGCCCGCGCCACTCAGCGTGACGTTGGTCAGGCCCGCAGGCGCTGTGGTGTCCACTGCACTCAGGTTCGCCAGCAACGAGACATTGCCCGCGACGTCACGCTGGCTCACCGTCAGCAGTTGACCGTTGAGCTGCGCCTCCGAGAGGTTGGCGTTGAACGTGCCGTCCAGTGCGACGACTGCCGTGCCAAGTACGACGCCGAGGCTGCTGCGCACGGTGACGGTCGCGCCGGCTTCGCCAATCCCGCTCAGCACAGTGCCGGCGCCATTAAGGGCCAGCTGCAGCGGCGCATTGGGCGCGGTGATGTCGGGCGCGGTGACCGGCAACGTGTTGGACTGCAGGCCCACGGTGTCGGTCTGATACGCGTTGAGCACCTGACCATTGGCCTGGGCCTGGCTCAGCGTCACGCTGAACGTGCCGCTGGCATTGACCAGCGTACTGCCCAGCGGGGCGCCCGCCGCAGTGGTTATGGTCACTGTTGCGCCGGCTTCGCCACGACCGGTCACCAGGGTGCCGGTGGCGCTGACCGCCAGATCACTGAGTACCGCCGGCGGCGTGGTGTCGGCCGCCAGCACCGCGGCCGGCAATGATGATCCACCCGCTCCTGTGCTGGCGGTCACGCCCAGGCTTTCGCCGTTGGTCTGCGCGGCACTAAGGGTAACGCTGAACGTACCGCCCGCGCCGGTGGATGCAGTGCCGAGTACCACGCCCGTCGCGCTGTACACCCTGATGGTGGTGCCGGTGGCGGCGCTGCCAGTCACCGTTAGGCCGTCGGCGCTGACCGACAGATTGGTCGGTGCATTTGGCGGCGGGGTCACCGGGACCGTGAGGTCGATGGTGCCGGAAGCATTCCCGGTGGGGTCGGCCTGACCGACCGTGAGCACGTTGTTGGCGGTGACGCCAGCGGCCAGCGCGACCACGAACGTGCCATTGGCAGCGACAAGTCCGCTGCCGAGCGTCACGCCCAGGGCGTTTTTGACGGTCACCGTCGCACCCGCTTCACCGCGCCCGGCCAACAGCGAGTAATCGGCGTTGATCGTGAGGCTGGTGACCGGATTGGGGCTTTGGGTGTCCGCCACCTGATAAACGACCGGCACAGAGGCGTTACCGGCGACATCTGTCGCCACGACCGACAGGAATTGGCCGTTGGTCTGCGCCGGAACCAGCGTGATCGAAAACTGACCGCCGGCCCCCGCTTGAGCAGAGCCCAAAAAACTACCGTTGGCGGACGTCACCGTCACGGTGCTGTTGGCCTCGGCGGTGCCTTGCAGGATCGCGCCGTTGGCGGTAAGCGAGTTGATGACCGGAGCCGCTGGCGGCGTGATGTCTGGCGCGTTGACCGGGACCGCGACCGAATCGTTTAGTGCCGCGTCGATCTGCACCACCGACAACGACTGACCATTGAGCTGGGCACTCGAGAGCAGGACGCTGAATGTCCCGTCTGCGCCCACCACAGCAGTGCCAAGTGAAGGCGTGCCCGAAGGCGCGCCCGTCAGTGCCACGCTGACCGTCGCGCCGGGTTCGCCGCGTCCGCTCAGGGTCAGACCGTCCTGGCTGACCGAGAGGTTGGTCACTCTAAGCGGGTCGGTGACGTCAGCGGCCTGGTAGACCACCGTGCCGGAGACGTTAGTGGCGACGTCGGTCTGCGTTAGATTGAGCGTCTGGCCGTTGAGCTGGGCGGTACTCAGGGTGACGGTGAAGGAGTTGTCGGCCAGCACCGTGGCGCTGCCAAGGGTGGCGCCACTGGCATCGGTCACCCTGACCGTGGCGCCGGGTTCACCGGTGCCGCTCAGGGTCAGGCCGTCCACACTCAGCGATGTCACCAGCGGCAGGGCGGGTGGCGTGATGTCCGGCGCAGTGACAAGCGTACCGGTGGACGGGTTGCCCGCAGCATCACGTTGCACCACCGACAGCGGTTCGCCGTTGATTTGCGGCACCGAGAGCGCGACCGCGAAATTGCCGTCCACGCCGACCGCGCCCGTGCCGACAATGTTCCCGACGGCATTGGTGATCAACAGGCTGGCGCCTGCTTCACCTCGACCGCTGACCACCACGCCGGTCTCATCGATTTGCAGGCCGGTGACCGCCGCGGGCGGTGTGGTGTCGGGTGATGCCAGGGAGCCCGCTGCCGAGGCATTGTTGGCCGCGTCGGTGAGCACGACGAACACCGGCTGACCGGCATTCTGGGGCTGGGTCAAGGTGATCAGGAACTTGCCATCGCCGCCCACGTCGCCAGTGCCCACCTGGGTGCCGTCGGCGAGGGTGATGCGCACCCTGGCGCCGGCTTCGCCGCTGCCGCTGAGCACGCTGCCGGACGCATTGAATTGCAGGTCGGTGGCGACCGCCGGCGGTGTCAGGTCCGGCGCGGTGACCGTCGCCGCCACGCTGACGTTGCCCGGTGGATCAGCCTGTTGAACGCTGAGCACCTGGCTGTTGATCTGGGGCGTCGAGAGGGTGACGCTGAACGTGCCGTCCGCCAGCACCAGCGTGGTGCCCAGCAGCGCGCCGCTGGCATCGCGGACCGTGACCGTGGCGCCGGCTTCACCGGTACCGGTCACCACCGCGCCTGCCGCATTGATCACGACATTGGCGAGCGGATCGGGCGGCGTGAAGTCCGGGGTGGTCAGGCTGGCCTGGGGTGACACGTTGCCGGCGGTATCGCGTTGTACCAGCGTCAGCACTTCGGCGTTGCTCAGCGCAGGGCTCAACGCCAGGGTAAACGCCCCGGTGCTGCCCACCGTTACCGTACCCAGCACGGTGCCGGCGTTGTTGGTGACAGTGACAATTGCGCCGGCTTCGCCGCGGCCGGTCAGCGTCACGCCATCGCTGGAGATGCCCAGCTGAGTCAGGGCCAGCGGCGCCGTGGTGTCGACCGACGTCAGGCTCGTGGGCAGGGAAATGTTCCCGGCGGCGTCCGTCAGGGTCACGGCCAGCAGCTCGCCGTTGGCTTGCGGGGTGTTAAGGGTGAGCTGGAAGGTGCCGTCGATGCTCACGGTGCCGGTGCCCACGAGGGCGCCGCTGGCGTTGTAGACGTTGACCGTGGCGTTCGCTTCACCGGTGCCCGACAGCACCACGCCATCCGGGGTCACGGCCAGTGCCAGCGGGGCGTTCGGGGCGATCAGGTCCCTGGCGACGAGGTCGACGCTGGCCGACTCGTTGCCGGCGACGTCGGTCTGGCTGATGCTCAGGGACTGACCCTCAACCTGCGCCGGGTTCAGCGTCAGGGTGAACGTGCCGTTGGCGGCCACTTGCGCGCCGCCAAGGATCACCCCTCCAGCGCCCAGCACCGTAACGGTTGCGCCGGCTTCGCCGCGGCCGTTCAGGGTGACGCCATCGGCATTGAGGACCAGGTCGGTGAGGGCGCCTGGCGCGGTCACGTCGGCCGCCAGGTAACCGGTGGCCTGGGAGTTGATGCCGTCGCTGGAGGTGGCGATGGCCGAGAGCGACTCGCCGTTCAATTGCGCGGCACTGAGCTGCGCACTGAAGGTACCATCGCCATTGACCAGCGCGGTGCCCAGCACCGTACCGGAGGCGCTGCGCACGCTCACGGTGCTGCCGGCAGTGGCGGTGCCGGTCAGCGTCAGCCCGTCCAGGCTGAGGGCCAGGTTGAGCGGCGCTGGTTCGGCCAGATTGCCGGGCGCCACTATCGTGCTGGCGTCGGACGGATTACCGGCGGCGTCGGTCTGGATCACGGTCAAGGTGGTGCCGGCCGTTGCTGCAGGGGTCAGTACCACAGAAAAGCTGCCATTGGCCGCGACTATGACGGTGCCCAGCGCGTTGCCATCGGCATCGCTCACGACCACCCTGGCACCGGCCTCGCCAGTACCACCCAGGGTCACACCATCGGCACTCACGGCGAGGTTGCTGACGGCAGAAGGCGCGACGGTGTCGGCGGCCAGATAAGGCGCGGGCACCGAGACATTCCCGGCCGCGTCGGTGGCCGTCACGCTGAGGTTCTGGCCGTTCAGTTGAGGGCTGGACAGGACGACCCGGAACACGCCATTCGCCCCGGCGACACTTGAACCCAAGACAACGCCGGCCGCATCGCGCACGGTCACAGTGCTGCCGGCTTCGGCGTTCCCCGCCAGTTGCACGCCGCTGCCGCTGAGCAGCAGGGCGGTCGGGCTGTCGGGCGCCGTGAGGTCGACGGCGGTCACGTTGACCGCCGTCGATACGTTCCCGGGCGGATCCTCCTGGGTGACCGTCAGCACCTGGGCGTTGATTTGCGCAGTGTTCAGGGTGACGTTGAACGCGCCGTTCGCGGCCACCAGCGCCGTGCCCAGCAGGGTGCCGGTGTCACTGCGCACCGACACCGTGGCGCCGGGTTCGCCACGGCCGGTCACGGTCAGGCCATCGGCGTTCACGGCCACTTGGGTGAGGGCGGCGGGCGGGCTGATGTCCGGCGCTATGAGCGTGGCCGACGGCGAGACGTTGCCGCTCGGGTCGGTCTGGCTGATGTCGAGGGCCTGGCCGTTATCCGGCGCGGGCGCAAGGGTCACGGTGAACGTGCCATTGCCTGCCACCAGCGCGGTGCCGAGCAGGGTACCGCTGGCGTCCAGGACCCGCACCGTTGCGCCTGCCTCACCGGTGCCGGTGAGCGTGCTGCCGTTGCCGCTGATCAACAGGTTCTGCGGCAGCGCGGGCGGTGTCGTGTCCACCGTCGTCAGGTTGGCACCGGCCGAGACATTGCCGGCAGCGTCGGTCAGGGTCACCGTGATCGGCGCGCCGGTATTGACGGCGTTTGGCAGGGTCACCTGGAACTGGCCGCTCTGGTTGACGGTGCCCGTGGCAAGGACAGTGCCGGCGGCGTCACGCAGGGTCACCGTCGCGCCGGCTTCACCCGTGCCGTTAACCACCGTGCCGATGTTATTAATCGTCAGGCCGGTCGGCGCATCGGGCGCGGTCAAGTCCGGCGCGCTGATGCTGCCCGTTTGCGAGACATTGCCGGCCAGGTCGGTTTGCGTGACCGTCAGCGGTTGCGCGTCCAGTTGCGACGGCGTCAGCGTGACGGCAAACGTGCCATTGGAGGCAACGGTGCCGGAACCCAGCAAGGTGCCCCCGGCGTTGGTGACAGCCACTGTCGAGCCCGCTTCGCCACGCCCCGAAACGACGCTGCCATCGGCATTGATGGTCATGCCGGCCGGGGCCTCGGGCGCGGTCAGGTCGTTGGCGACCACCAGGCCTGTGACCGAGGTATGGCCGGTGTCATCGGTCGACGTGACATGCAGGGTCTGCGCGTTCAACTGCGCGAAGCGCATCAGGATGCTGAAGCGGCCCAGGCTGTTGAC
>NZ_DASVUM010000258.1:0-5722 GCF_036387035.1 Pseudomonas sp.
CTGCCGGAGGATTTCTTTGCCGATCTGGCAATGGGCTGCGAGCGCGCAGAGCCCGAGACAGCGTTCCCGCGCAAGGCCGCGCTGGACACGCCGGAAGAGCTGAGCGAGTTGCTGCAGGCCGCAGGCGGGAACATCTCGCAGCTGGCCAAGCAACTGGGGGTCAGCCGCAATACGCTTTACAAACGGTTGCGGGAACAGGGGTTTTAGCCTGAGCCCGGCCGACATATTGCGGCGAAACTCGGCCCCTGCGAATGCCGACTTGTTGCCGAAACACAGAGCCCTGTAGATGCCGACTTGCTGGCGAAACACAGAGCCCTGTAGGAGCCGGCTTGCTGGCGAAACACAGAGCCCTGTAGGAGCCGGCTTGCTGGCGAAACACAGAGCCCTGTAGGAGCCGGCTTGCTGGCGAAAACGGTGGGTCAGTGGATCACTCCATGGCTGATTCATCGCATTCGCCAGCAAGCCGGCTCCTACAGTTCCAATATCCAATCGTCCGTGCGCTGGACATCAAACGTGATGCGGAGCGTCAGACGATGCATTCCCGAGCAGAGCGGAGAACGACCCGCACAGAATTGTAACGGCGGCCTGGTCGAGAATGACTGCTACTGAGGTTTACATCAGTGCAGCTACGTTTTGGGAGATGTCGATAAAGATCGGGCTAGGGAAGCTGACGGCCGATCTAGAGGAGATTCGCGAATACTGCCGGGACAGTGGCTTCATCGAACTTCCTGTCAGCGTGGAACATGCCATTGCGGTCAAAGATCTGGAGCATCACCACCGCGCCCCTTTCGACAGGCTGATCGTTGCGGCTGCCATTACAGAACCCATGAAACTTATTACCTCAGACGCGATGGTTGCCAAGTACACGTCACTGGCAGTGCTGGCTTGAAGCGGCTGAACGCGGAAAGCTGCAGGTCACCAGACGTCAAGATCATCTGTGCCAGCTGAACTTCGCCACTCTGATCCTTTCCGCGAAGAGCGGGAAGAATCACGGCAAATGCATCTGCTGGCGGATGAACTGTGGGAGCGAGCTTGCTCGCGAAGAGGCTGGTACAGCCGCTAAGTATTCAGCGGCAGAAAGCCTGCCTTCGCGAGCAAGCTCGCTCCCACATAAACCGTTTACGCGGCCGATCAGTCCGCCAGACGCCAGGTAGTGCCGCCCTTGCCGTCTTCCAGCACCACGCCCATGGCGGTGAGCTGGTCGCGGATGCGGTCGGATTCGGCCCAATTCTTGTCGGCGCGCGCCTGCAGGCGTGCGGCGATCAAGGCTTCGACCTCTGCGGCGTCCACTCGCCCTTCGGCGCCTGCACGCAGGAAGTCGTCGGCTTCGAGTTGCAACACACCCAGCACGCTGGCCAATTCCTTCAGACGCGCCGCCAGCCCCGCCGCTGCATGGACATCGCTGTCGCGCAGACGGTTGATCTCGCGGACCATCTCGAACAGCACGGCGCACGCTTCCGGCGTACCGAAGTCGTCGTTCATGGCAGCCGAGAAACGCTCGACGAACGCCTCGCCACCCGCCGGCTCGGCGACCGGCAAACCTTTGAGCGCATGGTAGAACCGCTCCAGCGCGCCTTTCGATTCCTTCAGGCTGTCTTCGGAATAGTTAATCGCGCTGCGGTAGTGGCTCGACACCAACAGGTAACGCACCACTTCCGGATGGTATTTATCCAGCACGTCGCGAATGGTGAAGAAGTTGTTCAAGGACTTGGACATCTTCTCGCCATTGATGCGGATCATGCCGCAGTGCATCCAGGCATTGGCGTAGGTCTTGCCGGTCGCGGCTTCGCTCTGGGCAATCTCGTTTTCGTGGTGCGGGAATTCCAGGTCGCTGCCGCCACCGTGAATGTCGAAGGTCTCACCCAGGCAGCAGGTGGACATCACCGAGCATTCGATGTGCCAGCCCGGACGACCCGGCCCCCATGGCGATTCCCAGCTGGGCTCGCCCGGCTTGACGCCTTTCCACAGGACGAAATCCAGCGGATCATCCTTGGCTTCGTCGACCTCGATCCGCGCGCCGATGCGCAGGTCTTCTATCTTCTTGCGCGACAGCTTGCCGTAGCCGAGGAATTTGCCGACGCGGTAATACACGTCGCCATTGCCCGGCGCGTAGGCATAGCCCTTGTCGATCAGGCTCTGGATCATGTCGTGCATGCCACCGATGTAATCAGTGGCGCGCGGCTCCATGTCCGGCTTGAGGATGTTCAGGCGCGCTTCGTCCTCGTGCATCGCGTCGATCATGCGCGCGGTCAGCGCGTCAAACGCTTCACCGTTTTCACGGGCGCGGTTGATGATCTTGTCGTCAATGTCGGTGATGTTGCGCACGTACGTCAGGTCATAACCGCTGAAACGCAGCCAGCGGGTGACCAGGTCGAACGCGACCATGCTGCGGCCGTGGCCCAGGTGGCAGTAGTCGTACACGGTCATCCCGCAGACATACATGCGCACCTTGTTGCCATCCAGCGGTTTGAACACTTCTTTGCTCTTGCTGAGCGTGTTGTAGATAGAAAGCACGTTGCCTACCTTAGCTCCACGAATCGCGGAGCGTCACAGTCCGGTTAAAGACCGGATGACCGGGTTTCGAGTCCTTCAAATCCGCGCTGAAATAGCCTTCGCGTTCGAACTGGAAACGGTCTTCCGGCTGAGCGTCAGCCAGCGACGGTTCAGCCCGACAACCGGTCAGGACCTGCAGGGAGCCCGGGTTGATGTTGTCCAGGAAGGTTTTGCCCTCCTCCGCTTTCTCGGGGTTCGCGGACAGGAACAGACGGTCATACAGACGCACTTCGCATTCGACGCTTTCCGCTGCCGGCACCCAGTGCACAACGCCTTTGACCTTGCGGCCTTCAGGGTTCTTGCCAAGGGTCTCCGGGTCGTAGGAGCAACGCAGCTCGACGATGTTGCCGTCGGCGTCCTTGATTGCCTCATCAGCGCGGATCACGTAGCTGCCACGCAGGCGCACTTCGCCGTTGGGTTCAAGACGCTTGTAGCCCTTGGGCGGCTCTTCCATGAAGTCGTCACGGTCGATGTAGATCTCGCGGGAGAACGGCAGCTTGCGCACGCCCAGTTCTTCCTTCTGCGGATGGCGCGGCAGCTCGAGGTGGTCGACCTGGCCTTCCGGGTAGTTGGTGATCACGACTTTCAACGGGCGCAGCACGCACATGGCACGCGGCGCGTTGTGGTCCAGATCCTGACGGATGCTGAATTCCAGCATGCCGAAATCGACCACGCCGTCGGAACGGTTGGTGCCGATCATTTCGCAGAAGTTGCGGATCGACGCCGGGGTATAACCGCGACGACGGAAGCCCGACAGCGTCGACATGCGCGGGTCGTCCCAGCCATGCACGTGCTTTTCATCGACCAGTTGCTTGAGCTTGCGCTTGCTGGTGATGGTGTAGTTCAGGTTAAGGCGCGAGAACTCGTACTGGCGCGGCTTGCACGGCACCGGCAGGTTGTCGAGGAACCACTCGTAGAGCGGGCGATGGCTCTCGAATTCCAGGGTGCAGATCGAATGGGTAATGCCTTCGATGGCGTCCGACTGACCGTGGGTGAAGTCGTAGATCGGGTAGATGCACCACTTATCACCGGTCTGGTGGTGATGGGCGTGACGAATGCGATAGAGGATCGGATCGCGCAGGTTCATGTTCGGTGAAGCCATGTCGATCTTTGCGCGCAGCACGCGCGCGCCGTCTTCGAACTCGCCCGCCTTCATGCGGCTGAACAGGTCAAGGTTTTCTTCAACGCTGCGATCGCGGAACGGGCTGTTCTTGCCCGGCTCGGTCAGGGTGCCGCGGTATTCGCGGGCCTGCTCGGGTGTCAGGTCATCGACATAGGCTTTGCCCGTCTCGATCAGGTGGACCGCCCAGGCGTACAACTGGTCGAAGTACTGCGAGGCATAACGCACTTCGCCGGACCACTCGAAGCCCAGCCATTTGACGTCGGCTTCGATGGCGTCGATGTATTCCTGGTCTTCCTTCGCCGGGTTGGTGTCATCAAAGCGCAGATGCGTGACACCACCGAATTCCTGAGCCAGACCAAAGTTGACGCAGATCGACTTGGCATGACCGATGTGCAGGTAGCCGTTGGGCTCCGGCGGGAAGCGGGTCACGATCTGGGTGTGCTTGCCCGAATCCAGGTCAGCCTGCACGATCGGGCGCAGGAAGTTGGTTGGAATGGCAGGGCCTGCCTTGGAATTCGCAGCGGCATCTTGAGTGGGCTTGCTCATAGGATCCTTGTACGGGTCGCGGCCAGGAAGGCCGGTTAAATCAAAGCGCCTATCATAGCCGAAGCTGTCAAGCCCCTGACAGCGCGCCGTGACAAAACTGCCGAGATGGGCCATGACTCAGTGGCCGATCGCGCACGCAATCGCACTACCGGTGCAACGGCTACCCTCTGTAAACTGCGCGCCTGGGGTGAATCAGCCGTAACAGCCGGTACTCCGATGGCCGCCTGCGGCATCACCGCCTTCCACCATGACTTCAAAGAGCGAGCTGACACATGTCGAAAGTAAAGCTGACCACCAACCACGGTGAAATAGTGCTGCAGTTGAACGCAGAGAAGGCGCCGCTGACCGTCGCCAACTTCATCGAATACGTCAAAGCCGGCCACTACGAAAACACTGTGTTTCACCGCGTGATCGGAAACTTCATGATTCAGGGCGGCGGCTTCGAGCCCGGCATGAAAGAGAAAAAAGACAAGCGCCCAAGCATCCAGAACGAAGCCGACAACGGCCTGCCGAACAAAAAGTATTCGGTGGCCATGGCCCGGACCATGGAGCCGCATTCAGCCTCGGCGCAGTTCTTCATCAACGTCGCTGACAACAGCTTCCTCAACCACAGCGCCAAGACCGTGCAGGGTTGGGGTTATGCCGTGTTCGCCGAGGTGATTGAAGGCACCGACGTGGTCGAGAAGATCAAGGGCGTCGCCACCACGTCCAAGGCCGGTCATCAAGACGTGCCGGCTGACGACGTGATCATCGAGAAAGCCGAGATCATTGAGTGATATTGCTGATTTCCGATCTGCACCTGGAAGAAGGACGCCCGGACATTACCCGCGCGTTTCTCGGTCTGCTGAATGGCCGCGCTCGCACGGCCGAGTCGCTGTACATCCTCGGGGACTTTTTCGAGGCGTGGATTGGCGACGACGCCATGTCGCCCTTTCAGCGCTCGATCTGCCAGGCGCTGCGCGCGTTGAGCGACGGCGGCACGCGAGTGTTCCTGATGCATGGCAACCGCGACTTCATGATCGGCGCCTCGTTTTGCAAAGCGGCGGGCTGCACGCTGCTCAAGGACCCGAGCGTCGTGCAGTTCAACGGCGAATCGGTGCTGCTGATGCACGGCGACAGCCTGTGCACCCGTGATGAAGCCTACATGCGGATGCGCCGTTACCTGCGCAACCCGCTGACGCTGTGGGTGCTGCGGCATCTGCCGTTGAGCACGCGCCACAAACTGGCCCGCAAGCTGCGCAGTGAAAGCACCGCGCAAACGCGCATGAAAGCCAACGACATTGTCGATGTCACCCCCGAAGAAGTGCCGCGCGTGATGAACGAATCCGGCGTGAAGACGCTGATCCATGGTCACACCCACCGCCCTGCGGTTCACGAGGTTGCGTTGGGCCAAACCACGGGGCGGCGCATCGTGCTGGGGGACTGGGATCGCGAGGGGTGGCTGCTGCAGATCGATGATCAGGGCTTTCATCTGGAATCGTTTGCGTTTGAAGCTTGACC
>NZ_DASVUM010000259.1:0-5469 GCF_036387035.1 Pseudomonas sp.
TGGAGGGTTGGCATCAAGGAGTATCGGGAGGGAAACCTATAAATAACGTCGATCTGCCCGACCAGATTTTCCTGCGCTGGCAGTCACTAGTGGAGCCACAGGCTTACAGGGCCAGAATACAAATCCCTCAGTGGGTACGCGCTGAAATGGTTAGGCCAGAGCGGGTCTACTGCCGCGGCTCAAAAGAATGGATAGATGGCTACCGTTTCGCGATTGCGCTGGGAATGGCTCCGGGAGGGATTGTGAAAGTCTGGGTCGGTGGTCCATGCGTGGGTTTCAAAGAAGTCGGCCGCTACCAAGCTAAAGTCGAACAGCTCGGCCCCAACCAAGATGAAAAAGGCTTGTTTTACCGAGCACCCAATCCAGCGGCACAAGCCTGGATAGACCAGCACGGCATTCCCTATGGCAGTTGGTAATTCGGCCATGAGCACTCGCAAGTACTATCAGTGGGCGCAACCGCATCCGCAATGTCGGCTTGACTCAAAGGGCTCAGCCGCAGAGTGGAGTCCACGACTGAGAAGGCTGGTTTTCGCAGCCGGTCTGCTGCTAAGCCTCAGCTCCTGCGCGAGTGGTGCAAGATTACCTCCAGCCCCCAAGCTGCCGTATCCGGCTTGGTACATAGGTTTCGCTGCACCCAAGCACATGGAAGTCTGGGTTGAGACCGTCGATGTGCTGGACAAGCGTGGACTCGCTTTCTTTCGGGTACACGGTGGCGTAGCGAGCTACACCGGGAAAGTGGAGGGCTGGCACCAAGGAGCGTCAGGAGGAAAGCCAATCAATAACGTCGATCTGCCTGACAAGATCTTCCTTCGATGGCAGTCACTGGTAGAGGCGCAGGCTTACAAGATCAAAATACAGATACCACAGTGGGTACGTGAAGAAATGGTTCGGCCCGAGCCTGTTCTTTGCCAGTGGAATCAGCAATGGAAAACCGACTATCGAGAGATGATCACGCTGGGCATGGCCCCCGGCGGAATTGTAAGAGTGTGGCTAGGCGGATCGTGTCTGGGCTTCAAAGAAGTCGGCCGTTACCAGGCCGAAGTCGAACCGCTCGGACCCTACCGCGGCGCAAGCAAGGGCAAGTACATCCCACTCGAACCGGAGAACAAAGCCTACGTCGACCAGCACGGCATTCCCTATGGCAGCTGGTAAGTCGCCCCTGTTGTGTGCGGTGCTAGCTTGAGATACCAACTTTGAAGCCCTTCGGGCCTGTTCGCGAGCAAGTCCGTTCCCACATTTTTTGCAATGTGCCAGGCGTGAAGGATCGGGCGATGATCCCGATCCTACCCGCGCCGGCAGCAACATCAATCACCAGAAACCCTTACAACCCCGCCGCCAACCGCGACCCCTGATCAATCGCCCGCTTGGCATCCAGCTCGGTTGCCACATCAGCGCCGCCAATCAGGTGCACGCTCTGCCCCGCCGCCTGCAACCCGTCATACAGTTCCCGCAGCGGATCCTGGCCGGCGCAGATCACCACGTTGTCCACCGGCAACAATTTCTCCTCGCCCTCAGCCCCGATCCGAATGTGCAAACCGGCATCGTCGATCTTCAAATATTCCACGCTATTGAGCATCTGCACCTGTTTGTTCTTCAGCCCCGTGCGATGAATCCAGCCGGTGGTTTTGCCCAGGCCATCACCCACTTTCGTGGCCTTGCGCTGCAGCAGAAACACCTGACGCGCCGGTGCGTGGGGATGGGGCTTGATCCCGGCGACGCCGCCGCGCGCCGTCAGATGCGTGTCGATGCCCCACTCGTCCCAGAACGCCTCGCGGTCCAGGCTGGTGGCCACGCCTTGATGGACGAGATATTCCGACACGTCAAAACCAATGCCGCCCGCGCCAATCACGGCGACGGACTTGCCGACCGGTTTGTGCCCCAGGATCACGTCGAGGTAGCTCAGCACCTTGGGGTTGTCGACGCCGGGGATGGCGGGCGTTCGCGGGGCGATGCCGGTGGCCAGGATCACGTCGTCATACCCTTTGCCGAGCAGGTCATCGACGGTGATGCGGGTGTTCAAGCGCAGGTTAACGCCGGTGGTTTGAATCTTGCGGCCGAAATAACGCAAGGTCTCGAAGAACTCCTCCTTGCCCGGGATGCGCTTGGCGATGTTGAACTGCCCGCCGATTTCGCTGGCCGAGTCGAACAGCGTGACGTCATGCCCGCGCTGGGCCGCGACGGTGGCAGCAGCGAGGCCGGCCGGGCCGGCGCCGATGACGGCGATCTTCCGCACCTGGGTGACCGGCAGGTAATTGAGTTCGGTTTCATGACAGGCGCGGGGGTTGACCAGGCAACTGGTGAGTTTGCCGCCGAAGGTATGATCCAGACACGCCTGGTTACAGCCGATGCAGGTATTGATTTCGTCACCGCGGCCGGCCGCGGCCTTGTTGACGAACTCGGGATCGGCGAGAAACGGACGCGCCATGGAGACCATGTCAGCGTCACCGTCGGCCAGCACCTGCTCGGCGACCTCAGGCGTGTTGATACGGTTGGTGGTGATCAGCGGGATCGACACCGAGCCGCGCATTTTTGCCGTCACTTTGGCGAACGCAGCGCGCGGCACTTTGGTGGCGATGGTCGGAATCCGCGCTTCGTGCCAGCCAATGCCGGTGTTGATCAGCGTGGCGCCCGACCGTTCGATGGCCTGGGCCAGTTGCACCACTTCTTCCCAGGTGCTGCCGCCTTCGATCAAATCAAGCATCGACAGACGATAGATGATGATGAAATTGGGGCCGACGGCTTCACGCACGCGCCGCACGATCTCCACCGGCAGGCGCATGCGGTTTTCGTAGCTGCCGCCCCAGCGGTCGGTGCGATGGTTGGTGTGGGCAACGAGAAACTGGTTAATGAAATAGCCTTCGGAGCCCATGATTTCGACGCCGTCGTATTCGGCGGTCTGCGCCAGGGTCGCGCAGGTGACAAAATCCTGAATCTGCTTTTCGATGCCCTCTTCATCCAGCTCTCGGGGCTTGAAGGGATTGATCGGCGCCTGGATCGCGCTGGGCGCCACTTGCTTGGGGCTATAAGCGTAGCGTCCGGCGTGAAGGATCTGCATGCAGATCTTGCCGCCGGCCTCGTGCACGGCTTTGGTGACGATGCGATGGTTCGCCGCTTCTTCCGGCGTCGACAGCTTGGCCGCGCCCGAGTACACCCCGCCTTCGGCGTTCGGCGCAATACCGCCGGTGACCATCAGGCCGACCCCGCCGCGCGCCCGCTCGGCGAAATACACCGCCATGCGCTCGAACCCGCCGGGCTTTTCCTCGAGCCCGGTGTGCATGGAGCCCATCAGGGTGCGGTTACGCAACGTGGTAAAACCCAGATCCAGAGGGGCGAGCAAATGCGGGTAATAAGGGGCGGCCATAAAAACTCCATCGAGCATCATCACGGGACGCGAGCGCTCCGTGGCGCCCGTCAGATCAGTCAGGGCCTCTAGAGGGCGCCTTGTGCATGGCGCAAACAGTAAACAGGCCGCTGCGCCTGCTCAATGGCCGTAAGTGACAACTTAATGATCGACACGAACAGCGGGCTCGGGGACGCCTTCCGTCCATGGCCGTTCGCCCGCCTACTGGAGACGCTGAATCGGCTGACGGGTCTTGTCCATCATTGCAGCGGCTGCCTACCTTCTCCAAACGAGCGTTTTGCCGTAGCCTTCCGGCAACGTCATGGCGCCCTGCGCGCTTACTCAAAAGGCAGCTCCCCTTTCTTCATGCGCAAAGTTCTCGGCTCACTTACCGCAGCAGTGCTGGTGATCCTTCTCGTCAGCTACGGGCTGTGGACGGGCAAGCGTCATGTCGGGCATTACCTGACTGACCTGCGCATTCAACTGGTGATCAACGACGGGCAACCCGGCGGCCACGGCAACCTGCTCGGCATCCAGCCCGAGCTGTTCCCCTCCGACTACTCGAGCGTCAAGCGCCTGCATCGCAAGCTCGCCTCCTACATGGTGCAGGCCCGCGACCAGGGGCTGCTCAACGACAAAACCATCGTGGTGCTGCCCGAGCACATCGGCACCTGGTTGCTGGCGGTGGACGAGAAATCACAGTTCTACCAGGCGACCACCCTCGACGAAGCGATGAACTGGCTGGCGTTCAGCAATCCGTTGCTGTTTATCGACGCCGTGGTTCACGCACGCGGCCGAAACCGCTTCGAGGACGCGCGTTTGCGCATGAAGGCGCGCAGCATGGCGCAGGATTACCAGAACGTGTTCGGCGGGCTGGCCAGGGAATTTGGCGTGACGGTGGTGGCCGGCTCGATCGTGCTGCCCAGCCCGCAAGTGGAAAACGGCGAGCTGCGCATTGGCCATGGTGCGCTCTATAACAGCAGCCTGGTGTTCGGCCCTGACGGGATGCCACTGGGCCAGCCGCAGCGCCAACTGTTTCCAGGCTGGAACCAGCTGGGCTATATCCGTCCGGGCAAGGACGCCCCGCTCAACGTGATCGACACCCCGGCCGGCCGGCTGGCAACGCTGATCGGCAGCGACAGCTGGTACCCCGACAACTACGCGCGGCTCAACGCCAGCGGCGCCGAGCTCATTGCCGTGCCGGCTTATGTCGCCGGCGCTGGCGGCTGGTCGCAACCGTGGCGCAGCGACAAACATAAGTCCCTGGCCGCCCGTCTGAACCTTGGCGCAACGCCCATGACCCAGGGAGAAGCCTGGCGTCGACTGGCCCTGACGCCGGCCAGCACGGCGAAGGCAGGCATGAGTGTGTTCATGCGCGGGCAGTTCTGGGATCAAGGCAGTGCCGGCCACAGTTTCGCCAGTCGCGGCGGGCAGAGCATCGCCGAGCAATCCATCAACGCGACCCCGAAAGGCACCCGCCCAGGTCAAGGCGCGCGCCTGATCAATCTGTGGCTGTGACCATGACCACTCCTCGCGTGCGTCTGGGCGATTTGTCCGTGGGCTTCGTCCACAATCTTGCTGACGCCGTCCGGCGCGAGGGTAAAGACCCCCAACCACTGCTGGAGCAATACGGCCTGGATGCCGCGCGACTGGGCGAGGCCGGCGCCCGGCTATCGATCCCGCGCTACATGCGCCTGGGCCATGCGGCCATCGAACTGACCGGCGTGCCTGCGCTGGGTTTGCGGATGGGACAATCGAGTCGCCTGAGCCATGCGGGGCTGGCTGGCATCACCGCCGCCCAGGCGCCCACCGTACGGGAAGCGGCGCGCACACTGATCCGCTTTGAAGCGCTGTATGGCTCGAACTACCGTGGCCAGTCGAGCCTGCACGAGGACAGCGATGGCGCCTGGCTGCGCTTTTATTCGATCAGCCCGTACAACGACTACAACCGCTTCGTGGTGGATTCGATTCTCAGCGGCTGGCTGCATCAGTTGTCGACGCTGAGCGGGACGAGGCTGATGGCCGAACGTCTGGAGATCGAGTTCGACGCCCCCGCCTACGCCGCTGAATACGGGGGGCTGTGTGAGCATCCGGTGAGCTTCGCAGCAGGCATCAACCAACTGCGTCTC
>NZ_DASVUM010000260.1:0-10835 GCF_036387035.1 Pseudomonas sp.
AGATCGCCATGTCGGCGCTTTTCCAGCTTGACGGTGACGAGGGCGATGATCGCGAACAGCGCCAGGCTCATCAGCAGCGCGGGGATCACACCGAAGCTTTTGACGATGGAGGTGGCGGGGAACGACGGCAGCGAGAACCACCAATCGACGTGATGGGTGGCGATCAGCGAGCCGATGATGAAGAACAGCAAGGTCACGAGCATCCGCGCATTACCGCCGCCGACGGTGAACAGCGTGCCGGACGCACAGCCGCCGCCCATTTGCATGCCGATGCCGAAGATGAATGCGCCGAACACGACGGACACTCCGACCGGCGCCACCAAACCAGTGACCGGTGTGCCGAACAGCGTACCGGCGCCCAGCGCGGGGAAGAACAGCACGACCGCGACGGCCAGCATCACCATCTGTGCGCGCAAGCCGGCGCCACGACGTTCGTTGATGAACACCCGCCAGGCGGAGGTAAAGCCGAAGGCTGCGTGATAAAGGGTCAAACCCAATGCTGCGCCGACAATGAGCAGCAGCACCTGTTTGCCACCAACGGCGGATTGCAGGAAAAGAGCGCCGACCACCAACAGGAGGAAGGCGATCAGCGGCGCGCCGAGCTTGCGCTGCGGCGCCGCTGAGAGAGGAAGACTCATGGGCGTATCTCGAACAATGGATGCAATAGCCGCGAGTATACGCACCTGAATCCAAGGATTTTAAGCAATAAACAGGGGGCACCGGCCATGAAGGCGAATGCCGTGCCCCTCACCCAAAGACAGAGCGGGCATACCCGAAAAAAAAACCATCGCTCGAACAATTTGGGTCATCCGCTGCGATGGTATCGGCTGGTCGTTGCACCGAGCCGGTTTAACGTAACGCTCAGGCAGCATTGCTCAGAATGAGAACTTGCCGTTGGTCACCTGATAACCGTCGTCGTCGAAATAGAACTCTCCCGAAACTGTCCCCCCCGGCTCTTTAACCAGGCTCACAGACCCGTTCTTCCCAAGGATCCGCTCACCTTCAGGCGGCCTGTAAGTCACGACCACACGGGTATCCGTGAGCAGATACGTTCCCGCCTCGAGTGATTTGTCCACCTGAATCGCGAGCAGACTTGCATTCTCGGTATCGGCAATGAGGCTGAAGTGGTCAGGCGTGGAGATATCGGTGAACCCTTTCGCGGGGAACGGTTGCCCGTTTACATCAGCCCCGAGATAAGCGGTCGACTGGGCAACGGCGATCTCGATACGAGCGCCTGTAATGACCAATCTGTTTGTGGCCCCATCGTCACAATTAAATGTCGCAGCCAGGTTCGGCCCGGGCCATTGTAGGGATTCAATAACCAACGTGCCGGAGGTGGCCCGACCCACTTCATCACCGGCATAAACAACATGCACCCCAGGTTGGTTGAACGGGACAATAGAGTAGGTACCGGAAGCCAAACCTTGCGGCATAGTCAAGGCTAACTGCCCGCCATCGAAAAACACCATGACTTGCAACTCCCCATCGACAAGGACGGAGCGCAGTTGTGTGGACTGAACGTATTGACTGTTGATGGTCGCTTCAAATGTTCCGGAAACCGACCCTCTACTGGCGCGTCGACCCACCGCCTTTGGCTCAATAGCAAAATGACCACTGGCTACCTCTACCGCGTCTTCTGTTGTGAATTCGAAACTGCCGTGTGCTGATTGCTTAGCACGGTCATAACGGGTCAACTTAAAATATCCTTCATCGGCATCGCTTAAAGAAGAGCTGCCTAATGCGAACTTCATTGTTATGCCATCAAATTCCGGTTCTCCCACGGTGTAAGTTCCTACCGGTAAGTCTGCACGGAATGAGAAGAACGCATAATTCCCCACGACCGGCGGCCTATCACTTGTCCCGCTGATGATCATTCGTCCATTGTTGATGGAGCCCGTCGTCGTACTGGAAAAAAACGAGACATCGTCGACGATCGCGGTCATCCAGTTAAAGCCAGGAAAACCTAAAATGTCGACGTCCACTTTACCATTCGCCTCGAATCCAGGGCTGTCGGAGCTCTTACAGTCGAAGGTCACATCCACTTTCCCGGCAGCTCTGTCCCAATCCACGGTCGCACTTCCGGAGTTGGCTTTCATGAACGCGAGATCAGAATCGTTCGTGTAGATATAGGTAAGCACTATCTCATCCGTTGAGGTGGCAAGATCATATATCTTGTTCTCGACGTTATAGCTTAAGCGGCACACAAATGTGCTTTGCTCGCTTGACGCATAAATCCAAACTCCGGCATCCACCGAGACACGAGGATTATTATCGTTAAAGTTTTGCAGATTGGTCGTTACGTGAAATGAACCCGACACGCGTGAAGCCGAACCGTCCTTCTTTTCCTTTTCTGTTGTGCTCATGATCTCACCCTGTCAGTAACTTAAAATAACGCAATACTGTAACGGCACAGCGCCGCTGCTGTTGCGAGGCATTTGATTATTACGTAGTCATGCGCACATCAGGAATTCAAGATTTGCTTTGACCACTCACAAATAGTGGCTCGAATCACGACGACATAACAAGGGCAGGGATAGAACCATTCCCGATTATGAAGTAACGGTTTCGCTATAGCGCATTAAAATTCGCGATAAGAAGCGTGGCGCTTAACGTTAAATACTGAACTATTTCCAGACTTCGCGTAGTTTCCGCAAGGCAGATTCGATATCGGCCGCTGGCACCGCCGCAAAGCCCAGTACCAGCCCGGCCCGATCATCCACCGGCGTCACTGACTCCGGCAGCCAATACTCACTCAACGGTGCGACCTCGACGCCGACACTTTCCGCTTTGGTCACCAGTTCCGTTTCACGCTCTAACGTGTCCACCGCGACGGTGACATGCAGCCCTGCAACCGCCTTGGGCATTGGGCTGCAGCCCGCAAGCTGCTCGGGCCAGCCGGCCAGTAATGCGTTGCGTCGGCTCAAGGCAGCCCTGCGCATGCGGCGAATGTGTCGCTGAAAATGCCCCGCTGCGATGAACTCGGCCATCACCAGTTGAGTGCCAACCTCCGAATGACGCATGTCCACGGCCCGGCGACGGCTGAACGGCTCCACCAGGTTGCGCGGCAACACCAGATAACCCAGGCGCAGCGCCGGAAACATGACCTTGCCGAATGTGCCGACGTAGAGCACCCGACCGCTGCGATCCAGCGCGGCCAAAGGCGCAAGCGGCGCCCCGCTGTAGCGGTATTCGCCGTCGTAGTCGTCCTCCACGATCCACCCTTGAGTGCGCTCGGCCCACGCGAGCAGTTCCAGACGTCGCGCCAGACTCATCGTCACGCCCAGCGGATACTGATGGGACGGCGTCACGTACGCCAGCTTGCAGTCCGAGTCGTCAACACCAGGACTGCGCATGCCCTCGGCGTCCACCGGCATGCCTTGCAACTTTGCCCCCGCCACCCCGAAGGCGTGACCGGCCGCTCGATACCCGGGATTTTCGATGGCCACCCCGTCGCCCTTCTCCAGCAGCAGCTGTGCACAAAGGGTAATCGCCTGCTGCGCGCCATTGGTGATCACAATTTGCTCAGGCGCACAGCGCAGGTCCCGGGACGTTCGAAGATACGCCGCGATCAACTCCCGCAGCCGCCACTCGCCCGCAGGGTCGCCGTAGCCCAGATGTTGCAGGCCCGGTTTGCGCCAGAAAGCCGCGTGCAGCTTGCCCCACGTGTCGAAAGGGAACAGATCGAATGCGGGAACCCCTGTTCGAAATGCCCTCGGCAAGCCGTTTTTTGGCGGCTGCAAGTGGTGCTGTTTGAGGGTATTCATCGAGGTACTGTGGATAACTTCCGTTAAGGCTTCACCGCTCAAATTATGATGATCTGTGGATAAACCTGTAGATAACCCTGGTGATAACCCTGTGGACAGGTGTGTGGATAATTTCTTTTCCGGGTTTCGTTTTGGGGTTAGCACTGCGACATAGGTACCGTCACCCACGCGGCCTTCGGTAAAGCCTTCGGCGTAGAGCTGGTCATAGGCGCGCATCACGCTGTTTCGGGAGATACACAGGGACAACGCCAGATCCCGGCTCGCAGGCAAACGGGTGCCGCCGGACAGGCGACCGTCGAGGATGCGCTCGCGCAGGGTTTGATAGAGCTGGCGGCTAAGTCCCTGGCGACGGTTCAGTTCGATGCCGGCGAAATCGAACGTCAGCGCTGGCGTTGATGCAGCGTGCATGGCATTGGCCCTATGAGATTGATCATTAATGGCTCTTACAACGAACCATTAGGCTGCCTAGGATTGGCTCATCCGCCAAGGAAAATCTCATGTACACGCCCAGCTATTTCACAGACGACGATCTCGCCAACCTGCACGGGCAGATCGAAGCCACCCGCCTGGCAACGCTTGTCACCTTCGACGAGGCCGGTCTGCAGGCGAGTCATATCCCGCTTTTACTCGATCCGAGCCAAAGCCCGAGAGGCACGCTATTCGGGCATCTGGCCAAGGCCAATCCGCAATGGAAAGCACTGGAGACGGGCGCAGAAGCGCTTCTTATCTTCCAGGGGCCAGACGCTTACATCAGCCCATCTTTCTATGCGGCCAAGGCCGAGCACGGCAAAGTGGTGCCCACGTGGAATTATCTGGCCGTGCATGCCTACGGCCGGGCCGATGTCTTCACTGACCACGAGCGGTTGTTACAGGTTGTGAGCGGCCTCACCCACAAACACGAAACCGGCCGGGCCGAGCCTTGGGCCGTCAGCGACGCGCCCGCCGATTACATCGACAAGATGCTCAACGGCATTGTCGGCTTCGCCATTCCCATCGAGCGGCTGGAAGGCAAGCGCAAGCTCAACCAAAACCGCAGCGCCGAAGACATCGCCGGCGTCAGCAAAGGCCTGGCACTCAGTCAGGATCCCTCCGATCAGAAAATCGCTCAATTGGTGAGCCAGGGAGTACTGCGTGTCTGAGCTTCATATCCGTCCCGTCACAGCCGATGATCATGACGTCTGGTTACCGTTGTGGAACGCTTACCTGACCTTCTACAAAACTTCGCTGGCCGATGCGGTCACACAGAGCACCTGGCAACGCTTGCTGGACAGCGCCGAGCCTACCAATGCTGCCCTCGCCTGGCAGGACGGCAAAGCGGTCGGCATGGTGCATTTCATTTATCACCGATCAAACTGGAGTGTCAGCAACGCCTGCTATTTGCAGGACCTGCTGGTGGTGCCCGAACAGCGCGGTACAGGCGTCGGCCGCAAGCTGATCGAGTACGTCTACGCGACCGCCAAACGAGACGGCGCCGACAAGGTCCATTGGCTCACTCACGAAACCAACGCAACCGCCATTCAGCTCTACGAGCGCATCGCTGAGCGACCGGGCTACATTCAATTTCGCAAACCGCTGTAAGACCTGGAACTCTCAATATGTCGGATCTCACGCACTGGCAACCGGCGAAACTGCCGGATACGCGCACGCTGCAAGGACGCTTTATTCGTCTTGAAAAACTGAACGCCGCTCGCCATGGCAACGGCCTGTGGGAAGCGCTCGAGGGCCCGGCTGCTGACCGTAAATTGTGGGATTACCTGTTCGTCGGGCCGTTTCGCGAGCGCAGTGCGTTCGATGATTATCTCGCGGGACTGGAAGTCTCGACCGACCCGTGGTTCTACACAGTCATCGACCAACAGACGGGCGCCATTGACGGTTTTCTGAGCCTGATGTCCATCGTGCCGAGCGCAGGCCGCATCGAGATTGGCCATGTCACCTTCGGCGCCTCGATGCAACGCACCCCTAAGGCCACAGAAGCGGTCTATTTGCTGGCAAAGGAATCCTTCGCGCTGGGCAATCGGCGGCTGGAATGGAAATGCAACGCTGATAATGCGCGCTCCAAGCGTGCGGCCGAGCGGTTCGGGTTCAGCTTTGAGGGCACGTTCCGTCAGCACGCGGTTTGCAAAGGGCAAAACCGCAACACCGCCTGGTACTCAATCCTCGACAGCGAATGGCCGGCAGCACAGCAAGGGTTCGAAGCATGGCTGACTGTGGATAACTTCCGGGAGGGTCAGCAAATCAGGACGCTGGAGCAACTGCGCGGCAATTAAGCGCGTTGAAGTGAAACAGCGGGAGGCGCCCAGTTTTAGCGAAAAAAAGAGGAGCCACGAGAGCTCCCCCAGAGGTAACCGTTCAGCCTGCCGCGTCTGTGCGCGGCAGACTGTTAATCCTGCTACGTATGCCTTAGCCCTCGATTTCGACCAAGATTTCGCCCGGGTTGACCCGGTCGCCTTTGGCGACATGGATCGTCACGACCTTGCCGGCGACAGGAGCCTGGACCTCGGTCTCCATCTTCATCGCTTCGGTGATCAGCACTGCCTGACCTGCGCGAACGCTATCGCCTTCTTTCACCAGCACGTCGACGATGTTGCCCGGCATGGAAGTGCTGACGTGGCCCGGCTTGCTCGCCTGTGCACGCTTGCCGATGCCGCTGCCGACAAACTCATTGAGCGGCTCGAACACCACTTCCTCGGGCATGCCGTCGATGGACAGATAGAAGTGGCGCTTGCCCTCGGCCTTGACGCCTACACCGGTGATGTCGACGCGGTAGCTTTCACCGTGAACGTCGATCACAAACTCGGTTGGAACGCCCTCGCCGCCCGCCTTCGCCACCGCGCCGGGCTCCGGAATTGGCAGCAATGGCTCTGGCGCCAGAGTGCCCGCCGCACGCTCTTCGAGAAACTTGCGGCCGATGTCCGGGAACATGGCGTAAGTGAGCACGTCTTCTTCGGTGGTGGCTAATGGACCGATCTCCCCGCGCAGCCGGGTCATTTCCGGCTTGAGCAGGTCGGCGGGACGCACGTCAATCAGCTCTTCACTGCCAATGGCCTGACGACGCAGCGTTTCGTCCACCTGCCCTGGTGCCTTGCCGTAGCCGCCAGTCAGGTAGAGCTTCACTTCATTGGTGATGGTTTTGTAACGCTCGCCCGCCAGCACGTTGAAGAACGCCTGGGTGCCGACGATCTGCGAAGTGGGCGTCACCAACGGTGGATAACCCAAATCTTTACGCACCCGCGGAATCTCGGCCAGCACTTCACCCATGCGGTTCAGCGCGCCCTGCTCTTTCAGCTGGTTGGCGAGGTTGGAGATCATCCCGCCCGGCACCTGGTTAACCTGCACCCGGGTATCGACTGCGGTGAATTCGCTCTCGAACTGGTGATACTTCTTACGCACCGCGTAAAAGTACAGACCAATTTCCTGCAGCAGCTCCAGATCCAGACCGGTGTCAAATTCGCTGCCTTTGAGCGCCGCCACCATCGATTCGGTACCCGGATGGCTGGTGCCCCAGGCGAAGCTGGAGATTGCCGTGTCGATGTGATCAGCACCGTTTTCGACGGCTTTGAGCTGGCACATCGCGGCGAGGCCCGCCGTGTCGTGGGAGTGGATGAACACCGGCAGCGACTGCTCGGCCTTCAGCGCCTTGACCAGCTCACCGGTGGCGTACGGTGTCAACAGACCGGCCATGTCCTTGATGGCGACGGAGTCACAGCCCATCGCTTCCATCTCTTTGGCCTGCGCCACAAAGGCACCGATGGTGTGTACCGGGCTCGTGGTGTACGCAATGGTGCCCTGTGCATGTTTGCCGGAAGCCTTCACCGCCTCGACCGCTACGCGCAAATTGCGCACGTCGTTCATGGCATCGAAGATGCGGAACACGTCGATACCGTTGTCTGCCGCCTTGGCCACGAATGCCTTGACCACGTCATCGCTGTAATGGCGATACCCCAACAGGTTTTGGCCACGAAGAAGCATTTGCAGACGGGTGTTAGGCAGCGCCGCACGCAATTGGCGCAGACGCTCCCATGGGTCTTCCTTCAGAAAGCGCACGCACGCGTCGAAGGTCGCGCCGCCCCAGACCTCAAGCGACCAATAACCGACCTTGTCGAGTTTGTCGCAGATCGGAAGCATGTCGTCGGTGCGCATGCGGGTGGCCAGCAACGACTGGTGAGCGTCACGCAGGATGGTGTCGGTGACGAAAATTTTCTTGGACATTATTCTGTTCCTCACAGGCCCGCGTGGGCGGCAATGGCGGCGGCGATGGCCAGGGCCAGCTCTTCGGGTTTGCGCTTGATCGAGTAATTGGTCAGCTCGGGATGGCTCTCAACAAAGCTGGTGTTGAACTGGCCGCTGCGGAATTCCGGATTGCGCAGGATTTCCTGGTAATACGCGGCGGTGGTCTTCACCCCTTGCAGGCGCATGTCATCCAGCGCACGCAGGCCACGGTCCATCGCCTCCTCCCAGGTCAGCGCCCAGACGATCAGCTTCAGGCACATGGAGTCGTAATACGGCGGAATGGTGTAGCCCGTGTAAATGGCCGTGTCGGTCCGCACGCCGGGCCCACCGGGCGCGTAATAACGGGTGATCTTGCCGAAGCTCGGCAGAAAGTTATTTTTCGGGTCTTCTGCGTTGATGCGGAACTGCAACGCGAAACCGCGGTGAATGATGTCTTCCTGCTTAACCGACAGCGGCAGACCCGAAGCGATGCGGATTTGCTCGCGGACGATGTCGATCCCGGTGATTTCCTCGGTAATGGTGTGCTCGACCTGTACGCGGGTGTTCATCTCCATGAAGTACACCTCGCCCTCGGCCAGCAGAAACTCCACGGTCCCGGCATTCTCGTAGCCTACCGCCTTGGCAGCGCGCACGGACAGGTCGCCGATGTAGGCGCGCTGCTCCGGCGTCAGCTGAGGGCTTGGGGCGATTTCAATGAGTTTCTGGTTGCGGCGCTGGATGGAGCAATCACGCTCAAACAGGTGCACGACGTTACCGAAGCTGTCGCCGAGGATCTGCGCTTCGATGTGCTTGGGATTGACGATGCACTTTTCAAGAAAGACCTCAGCCTTGCCAAACGCCTTGGTGGCCTCGGAAATGACCCGAGGGAACGCCTGTTCCAGCTCTTCCCTGCTGTTGCAGCGACGGATACCGCGACCGCCGCCACCGGAGGTGGCTTTGAGCATGACGGGATAACCGATGCGATCGCCTTCAACCAATGCTTCGGTGATGTCGGCCACGTTGCCTTCCGTGCCGGGCGTCACTGGAACGCCGGCTTTGATCATGCTGCGGCGGGCTTCGGTTTTGTCGCCCATGCGGCGGATTACTTCGGCCGACGGGCCGATGAACTTGATGCCCCGTTCGGCACAGATGTCCGCCAGCTCCGCGTTTTCAGACAGAAAACCGTAACCGGGGTGCAACGCGTCACAGCCGGTTTCAACGGCCAGGTTTACCAATTTGCGCGGGTTCAGATAGCCTTCAAGGGGCTCGGAGCCAATGCCATAGGCTTCGTCGGCACGCTTCACGTGGAGCGCGTGACGGTCCGCGTCGGAATAGATCGCCACCGAGCGGATGCCCATCTCGGCGCACGCGCGCACGATCCGGACAGCAATTTCCCCACGGTTGGCGATCAGGATTTTTTTTATCACTGGTAATTCCTCAACCGGTTAGCAGACGGACCAGAAGCCTGGTCATACCGCGCGACATTCCGTTACTGCATGTTGCCCGCAGGTAAGGCCACCCTATGACGAATCAGCAATTAACAAAAATGAGTAAAAATTGGGTGAACCATAAGTAAAACCTTATAGTTGGGCTTATCAGCCGGGACAGGAGCGCGATAAATATGCGTAAGTCATTGATGCGCATGACGTTGCGTCAGTTAAGGATCTTCAACGAGGTGTGCGATTTAAGGTCCTACAGCCGAGCGGCGGAGGAAATGTCGCTCACCCAACCGGCAGTGAGCTTGCAGGTTCGTCAGCTGGAGGAGCTGGTTGGCCAGCCCTTGTTTGAATACGTGGGCAAGAAGCTCTACCTCACCGAAGCCGCCGAAGCGCTGCAACTTGCCAGTCGAGACATCTTCGGTCGGCTGGAGAACCTCGACATGCAGTTGTCGGACATGCAGGGCTCGCTGCAAGGGCAGCTGAAGTTGGCCATTGAATCAAGCGCGAAATATTTCGTTCCTCACTTGTTCGCCGCTTTTAAACGCAAATATCCGGAAATCATGCTCAATCTCACCGTGGTCAATCGCGCTCAGGTGATTCGGCGGCTCTCTGACAACCGCGATGATCTGGTGGTGATGTCGATGGTCCCGCAGGACATGGGCCTGGAATTCTTGCCCTTTCTCAATAACCCGATCATTGCCGTCGCGCAGCCGGATCATCCATTAGCGCTGTTGCCTGCTCCGACACTCAAGGATCTGGAGACCGCGACGCTGGTGGTTCGCGAGCAGGGCTCAGGAACGCGCAAGGCGTGCGAGGAGTATTTCAAGGAGAAGCGCATTCACTTTGAGCAGACACTCGAAGTCTCATCGGCGGAGGCGCAACGTGAATGCGTGGTGGCGGGGCTGGGTGTCGCACTGCTGACGCGCCATGCGCTGAGCCTTGAACTGGCCACCGGCACGCTGGTCGAGCTGCCGGTGGCGGAGCTGCCGCTCTACCGAAGCTGGTGCGTCGTACAGGCGCGGGACAAACGTCTGTCGCCGGTGGCTCACGCCTTCCTGTCGTTCATCCGGACAGAGCGTACGCAGATCAGCGAGCTGGTCGCGCGATTTGATGGCCACCTTCCGAAGCGTTAGCGCTCTGCCAGAAGTGTGCAGTGGCGCCATCGAGGTAATTGGAGAGTTCCTGGTTCAGGCGGCGCTCTTCGGAATGGCTTTCGATCGCCCGCCGGAACGCCATGCGGCGCTGGTCTTCCTGCTGACGTCGGGTTTTGGTGCTGGAGGTGCTGTGCTGCTGCGAGTCATCGTAGTGCCGAGGCATATCCTGTCTCCCATTCGTGTGCGGGAGTACAGAGTGCCGGGAAGCGGTGACGATCAGGCGTCGGAAGCGTTACAGGTTGGTGAAGGTTTCAGCACTGCGCAGCGAG
>NZ_DASVUM010000261.1:0-2537 GCF_036387035.1 Pseudomonas sp.
CCATCGCCATCCGCAGCCTGCTGGCCAAAGAAGGCCAGATCACCTGCTGGGGCGGCGGCGGCATCGTCGCCGACTCCCGGTGGGAAGCCGAATACCAGGAAACCTTCACCAAAGTGCGGGTGTTGATGGAGACCCTTGAGGGGTTGTGAGCGACTGATTGTGGATCGACGCTGGATCGCGCGCATACGCGAATCTATGGGCCTGGGTGGCCGATGGGGCGTGAGCATACGCAGATCCGTAGGAGCCGGCTTGCTGGCGAATGGGGTGGGGTCATTGAATAGCTGACCGCCTGACCTGAGGCGTTCGCCAGCAAGCCGGCTCCTACAGACCATGGCCGCGTCCGCGTGTCCCCCTCCGCGCAATTGCTTTCGGGCAAACAACGCCAGGTTTTTTGTTACCATCTACGCCATTACGAGCGCCTAAGCGCCAGCCCTGATTAGGAAGCCGCCTGATGACCCACCCTTTTGACGTAGACGACATCGCCGCCACCTTCGCCCAAAAATCCCCGTCCGACATCCTCAAGTTTGCCTTCCAGCACTTCGGCGACGACCTGTGGATTTCCTTCAGTGGCGCTGAAGACGTGGTGCTGGTGGACATGGCCTGGAAAATCAACAAGAACGTCAAGGTGTTCAGCCTGGACACCGGCCGGCTTCACCCGGAAACCTATCGCTTCATCGATCAGGTGCGCGAGCAGTACAAGATAGACATCGACATCGTCAGCCCGGACCGGGAAAAACTGGAGCCGATGGTCAAGGAAAAAGGCTTGTTCAGCTTCTACCGCGACGGGCATGGCGAGTGCTGCGGGATCCGCAAGATCGAGCCGCTGCGCAGCAAGTTGTCCGGCGTTACCGCCTGGGCCACCGGCCAGCGTCGGGATCAGAGTCCGAGCACGCGCACTAACGTCGCCGTGGTAGAAATCGACAGCGCGTTCTCGACGCCGGAACGCACGCTCTACAAATTCAACCCGCTGGCGCAGATGAGCAGCGCCGACGTGTGGAATTACATCCGCATGCTCGAACTGCCCTTCAACACGCTGCACGAGCGCGGCTTCATCAGCATCGGCTGCGAACCCTGCACGCGCCCCGTCCTGCCAAATCAGCACGAACGCGAAGGCCGCTGGTGGTGGGAAGAAGCGACGCAGAAGGAATGCGGGCTGCATGCCGGGAACTTGATCGCGAAAGGATAGACGGCAGATCGCAACCGGGTAGGAGTGAGCTTGCTCGCGATGACGGTCTGGCAGACGCCGTCCAGCGTCTGAACGGACGCATCGCGAGCAAGCTCACTCCTACAGGTCAAACGCTGGCCGTGACCTGCAGGCGCGGCCTGTCAATGCTCCGGCAGTTCAACCCCGGCAAACAGCTCTTCGAGCTCCTGCTTGTTGTGGCACTGAATGGCTTTGGCCATCACATCGCGAGTCAGGTGCGGCGCGAACTTCTCGATGAAGTCGCACATGAATCCGCGCAGGAAGGTGCCCCGACGGAAGCCGATCTTGGTCACGCTGGCTTCGAACAATTCGCTGGCGTCCAGCACCACCAGATCGCTGTCCAGCTTGGGGTCGACGGCCATTTTGGCGACGATACCGACGCCCAGGCCCAATCTCACGTAAGTCTTGATGACGTCGGCGTCGGCGGCGGTGAACACCACTTTCGGCGTCAGGCCACGGTGGCTGAACGCTTCGTCGAGCTTGGAACGTCCGGTGAAACCGAACACGTACGTAACGATGGGGTATTCCGCAAGAACCTCCAGGGTCAGCTTGCCGACCTTGGTCAGCGGATGGCCCTGGGGTACGACCACGCAGCGGTTCCAGGTGTAGCAAGGCATCATCACCAAGTCGCCGAACAGCTCCAGCGCTTCAGTGGCAATGGCGAAATCGACAGTACCGTCGGCCGCCATTTCCGCGATCTGCATCGGCGAGCCCTGATGCATGTGAAGGGCGACGTCGGGGTACTGCTTGATGAAGTTGCTGATCACTGGCGGCAGCGCATAACGCGCCTGAGTGTGAGTGGTGGCGATGGACAGCGTGCCTTTTTTCTCGTTGGAGAATTCCTGGGCGATCTGCTTGATGCTCTCGACCTTGCGCAGGATCTCGCCGGCGGTGGTGATGATGCGTTCGCCGGCCGGGGTGACGCGGGTCAAGTGCTTGCCGCTGCGGGCGAAGACCTCGACGCCCAGTTCGTCTTCCAGTAAGCGGATCTGCTTGCTGATGCCTGGCTGCGAGGTGTAGAGGCTCTGCGCCGTCGCTGAAACGTTGAGGTCGTGGTGCGCCACTTCCCAGATGT
This sequence comes from Pseudomonas sp., assembly GCF_036387035.1. Lineage (GTDB taxonomy): Bacteria > Pseudomonadota > Gammaproteobacteria > Pseudomonadales > Pseudomonadaceae > Aquipseudomonas. The sequence goes on from NZ_DASVUM010000261.1 coordinate 2,280, forward strand.
AGCGCAATTGTTGAAGCTTCATATGAATCCCTCAAAGCAGGTAGACGCCACGGGCATCAGCGACGGTATATAACTATATTAATGGTTTGAATAATAAATCTAGAACTTTTTTATCAAAACGCCATTATTGGTGTTCTAGCGGTCACCCTGACGCCGACGTTCCACAAGCGGCACCAGATTGACCGGCACCCTCGACAGTTGCAACACCCGCGCGGCCGTGCGGCCCAACGGGGTTTCCGCGCTGGCGCGATGGCTGTG
>NZ_DASVUM010000262.1:0-25666 GCF_036387035.1 Pseudomonas sp.
CCGGTTACGTCAACCGGTTCACAGGTCGTCAGTATTCCAGGCAGGAGTAGCGCATGAGCATCACCCCCACGTTCGATATCCGTAATTATGGCGCCAAGGGCGACGCCGTCACTGACGATACCGTCGCCATCCAAAAAGCCATCGATGCCGCAAACGCTGCGGGTGGGGGCAAGGTTTACATCCCTGAAGGCACCTGGCTTGTGTCCGATGGCGATGCTTCGGGCAACGCGCTGGCGCTGAAAAGCAATGTCACCCTTACCGGCGACGGCGCAGGAAATAGCGTGCTCAAGCTGGCCGATGGGGCCGGGTCCAGCGCGACCGGGTCGAGCACGTCGTCGCTGTTGGGCGTGGTGGCAGGCAGCACGGTGCGGGACGCGACGGTCAGTAACCTGTCTCTGGACGGTAATCAGGCCAACAGCGCCGGGCAGGTGAGCGGGTGGTCCCAGTCAGGGGCAAGCAGCACCAACCTGCTGATCGACGGCGTGACGGCGACGAACTTCAGCGGCAGCGGGTTCGACCTGACGGGCGCCTCGGTCCACATGACCGTGCGCAACAGCACAGCCGTCGATAACGCCTCCGACGGCTTCGCACTGGGCGGGTCGCTGCCAGCCCTGACCTTTCAGGACAACCGTGCCCTGGACAACGGCGGCCACGGGATCAATGTCGGGCTCGGCGGTGTGGCGCTGTCGCTGACGGACACGCTGGCCTCCGGCAACGTCGGCGACGGCATACACGTGCATGAAGACAGCGGCATCGACACCGGCTTTTTCAGCGTGATCGGTGGTGATGTCTACGGCAACGGCGGCGACGGCGTTCACATGCGCGGCATTGAATACGGCGGCGTCTATCGCCTCGACATTCACGACAACGGCGGGTCGGGCGTCAACTTGCAGGGCACGACTCACATCGAGGTGTCGGACAACGTCATTCACGCCAACGCGCAGAGCAACGATGTGCCTGAGGTGGCGATCCGCAATCTGGGCAGCGACAATGGCGCGCAGAATTTCGTCTACGACAACCTGATCACCGGCAGCGCAGGGTCCACGTGGGGCGTCGCCGAGGTGCCGTCCGACGCGGCGAGCGTCGAGGGCAGCGTGATCTTCGGCAACGTCATCAACGGTACCGCCGCCGGCGACATCAGCGCGGCAGGCAACGAAAGCCAGGTCTACAACAACAGCGATGTGCTGATCCTGCGTGGCAGTGCGGGCGCTGACACGCTGATCGGCAGCCGCTCGGACGAGCTCATCAGTGGCGGTGCAGGGCGCGACCGCATCGATGGCGGCGCCGGCGACGACGTCATCCACGGTGGGGCAGGCGCGGACCGGCTCAGCGGCGGCACCGGCAGCGATGTGTTTCGCTTCACCTCGCTCAGCGACAGCTACCGTAACGCGACCACTTCTTACACGGACCGCATTACTGACTTCAACGACGCCAGCGACCGTCTGGACCTGACTTTGCTGGGGCTGTCCGGCCTGGGCAACGGCCACGACGGCACACTGAAGGCAACGTATAACGCGACCACTGACGTCACCTATCTTTCCAGCCTGGACGCCGACGCGGCCGGCAATCGCTTTCAGTTGGCGCTGGATGGCAATCACTTGAGCACGCTGGGCGCGGCGAACTTCTTCTCGGCCATCAATGGCACGACCGGCGACGACAGGCTTCTGGGTACTGCGGGCGATGACGTCCTGCTGGGCGGCGCCGGGCGCGATACCTTGTCGGGCGACGGCGGTGCGGATCGTCTGCTGGGCGGCAGCGGCGGCGACACACTGACCGGCGGGGCAGGCGCGGACACCTTCGTTTACACAAGCGCCAGCGACAGCCTGCGCAACGACGCCAGCGGGAGCTACGCGCAACGCGACCTGATCACGGATTTCAACAGCAACGGCCATGATCGCATCGACCTTACGGCGCTCAATTACAAAGGCTTGGGCAACGGCTATGACGGCACGCTCAAAGTGGTGCTGAATTTGGCGGGCGATCAGACGGCGCTGAAATCCCTGGAACCGGATGCCGACGGCAACCGCTTCGAAATCCTGCTCAGCGGCAATCACCTGTACGACCTGACCGCCAGTAACGTGCTGTTCGCCAACCCGGACGACACACGCATCGACTCGTCCCAACCGATGACCTCGGTGAACGCGGTCGGCACGGCAGGTGCCGACACGCTCTATGGCGACTGGGGCAGCGACACCTTGTTTGGCCTGGGCGGCAATGACGTGCTCGCAGGCAGCGTCGGCGATGACTTGCTGGTCGGCGGTGCCGGCAGTGACCGACTCACCGGCGGTTCCGGCGCCGATACCTTCCGCTTCGATCAGGTCAGCGACAGTTACGTCGGTGCGGCAGACCTGATCACCGATTTCACCACCGGCCACGACACACTGGATGTGTCCGCGTTGGGATTCACCGGGCTGGGCGATAGTCGCAACGACACCTTGCAGGTCAGCTACAACGCCAGCAGCGACCGCACCTACGTGCGCAGCAACGAGGCGGACAGTGCAGGCCAGAAGTTCCAGGTGACGCTCGCGGGTGATTACAGCCATACCCTGAATGCCGAGGACTTCGTGTTCAGCGCGGCAGGCAACGCGGCTGAGATCAAGGTGGTGGGCGTGGCGGCGTCGATGGACCACGTGGTGCTGTCCGACGCCTGATCGCACTGGCTGCACGCGGTTTATTAGTGGGACCGGCTTCAGCCGGGAAGAGGCCAGTCCAAACACTCCGGGATTTACGGTGTGACACCTGACGCCTTCCCGGCTAAAGCCGGTCCCACAATTGATTCGCCGATGCCGCTGGATGCACGCAGTTTGTTAGTGGGACCGGCTTCAGCGGGGAAGAGGCCAGTCCGAGCACCTTCAGAGGTGCGGTGTGACGCCTGACGCCTTCCCGGCTAAAGCCGGTCCCACAATTGATTCGCCGATGCCGCTGGATGCACGCGGTTTGTTAGTGGGACCGGCTTCAGCCGGGAAGAGGCCAGTCCGAGCACCTTCAGAGGTGCGGTGTGACGCCTGACGTCTTCCCGGCTAAAGCCGGTCCCACAATTAGTCCGCTGCCAGTCCCGTGCAAGGGTGAGCAGTCAATGCCACTGCGCCCGCTGACTCCAATCTGTCACATCCTCGCCCCTGAAATGCCACATTGACGCCGTAATGTCCTCGCCAATGAGATCGATCTCAAGCGAGTGATCATGAGTGACCTGAAAGACGTCGCACGAATGGCAGGGGTATCAAGAGCGACCGCCGCCCGGTGTTTCGCCTCACCCGACGTGGTGCGTCCGGCTACCCGCGATCAAGTGTTTGCCGCCGCGCGTGAACTGGGTTTTCGCCCCAATCTGCTGGGCCGGCAGCTGCGCCTGCAAACCACCCGGTTGATTGGCGTGGTCGTGCCCAGTCTGCTTAATCCAGTGTTCGCCGAACAAATTCAAGCCATGGAGCGCGCCGCGCGTTTGCGGGGCTACAGCCTGTTGCTGGCAACCACCGATTACAGCGCCGAGCGGGAAAGCGCAGTGGTGGAGGAGTTGCTGCGTCAGCGGGTCGACGGTCTGGTGTTGACCGTGACCGACGCGCACAGCAACCGCGTGCTGCAAAGCCTGAGTACGGAAGACACCCCGTTCGTGCTCGCCTACCACCAGCCCGGCAGCACCGAGTACAGCGCGGTGTCGGTGGACAACCGCGCCGGCATGGCCCTCGCCACGCGCTATCTGCTGGACACCGGTCATCGACGCATCGGCATGGTGGCCGGCCCGACCTTGCAGTCCGACCGGGCGCGGCAGCGCTACGCCGGCTACTGCGATGCGATGGCTGAATGCGGCGCAAGAAACCCGCAGGCCATGCCCATGCCCCTCATTGAGATGCCCAGCCATACCCAAGCCGATTTCAGTGTCCTCGCGCCGTTGTTGAACGGTCCGCAGGCGCTCACTGCGCTGGTCTGCTCAAACGATCTGCTGGCAATCAGCCTGATCGCCGAACTGCGCCGCCACGGGTGGGCGGTGCCGCAGCAGCTGTCAATCATCGGCTTCGACGGCATCGCCATCGGCACCCAGATGCACCCGACATTGTGCAGTGTGGTCCAGCCCATCGCCGCGTTGGCGGCCACGGTTATCGATCAATTGCTGGCGCAAATCGCCGGCGCCGCCCCGGTTTCCCATTGCCTGCCGTGCCACATCCGGCCGGGCGAAAGCACTCAACCCTACAATCAGCCCTACGAGGAGACGCACCATGATCCGCTTCAGTAAAACCCTGGCGGCACTGCTGCTGTGTGGCGCGGCGAGCCTGGCCCAGGCCGGGGAAACCGCGATTTGCTACAACTGCCCGCCGGAATGGGCGGACTGGGGCACACAGCTCAAGGCGATTGCCGACAGCACCGGCGTGCAGGTGCCGCTGGACAACAAGAATTCCGGCCAATCCCTGGCGCAACTGGTGGCCGAGAAGGCCGCTCCGGTTGCGGACGTGGTGTATTACGGCGTCACGTTCGGGTTGCAGGCGCAAAAGGCGGGCGTGGTCGACGCCTACAAACCCAAGGGCTGGGAGCAAATCCCGGCCGGCCTGAAAGACCCTGAAGGGCACTGGTTCGCTATTCACTCCGGCACGCTCGGCATCATGGTCAACGTCGATGCGCTGGGTGGTTTGCCGGTTCCGCAGAGCTGGGCCGATCTGCTCAAACCGGAATACAAAGGCATGGTTGGTTACCTCGATCCGTCCAGCGCCTTCGTCGGTTACGTGTCGGCCGTGGCAATCAACCAGGCCATGGGCGGTACCCTGGATAACTTCGCGCCGGCCATCGACTATTTCCAGAAGCTGGCGAAGAACGCGCCGATCGTGCCCAAGCAGACCGCTTACGCCCGGGTGCTGTCCGGCGAGCTGCCCATTCTGGTGGATTACGACTTCAACGCTTACCGCGCCCGCTACAAGGACAAAGCCAACGTCGCCTTCGTCATTCCGAAGGAGGGCAGCATCAGCGTCCCTTACGTGATGAGCCTCGTCGCCCACGCCCCGCATCGGGCCAACGCAGAAAAGGTGCTGGATTTCGTGCTCTCCGAACAGGGCCAGTCGCTGTGGGCCAAGGCGTACCTTCGCCCGGTGCGCGCCATGAAGATGCCGGCCGATGTGGCCGCACAGTTCCTGCCCGACAGTGATTATGCCCGCGCGGGTGTGGTGGACTACCAGCACATGGCCGATGTGCAGGAAGCCTTCGCCGCGCGCTACCTGAGCGAGGTCAAGTAAGTGAGCAGTACGGTTTTGAACGTGCAGGGCGTCGATGCGCGTCGGTCGCCACTAGAACGTCTGCGCCCGACGGCGGCCTGGGCCCTGGCGCCGGCAGCGGCCGTGTTGTCGGCGTTCTGGCTCTTGCCGCTGGCGCACCTGATATTGCTTGGCGGGCAGCAACGCGACGGCGCCGGCAGCGGCTATTGGCAGGTGCTCAGCAGCGCGCAATACCTCGGCAGCCTGGCGCAAACCTGCGTCCTTGCAGCAGTGGTCACCTTCGCCGCGCTGTTGGTCGGCGGCATCACCGCCGTGTTTCTCGCCCGTCAGCGCTTTTTCGGGCGCTCCACGCTCGTGGCGTTGCTGACCTTTCCGCTGGCGTTTCCCGGCGTGGTCGTGGGGTTTCTGGTGATTCTGCTGGCCGGGCGGCAGGGGCTGTTCGCCATGCTCGGCCTGAAGCTTGCCAGTGAGCGCTGGGTGTTTGCCTATTCACTGGCGGGGCTGTTTCTAGGCTATCTGTATTTCTCGATTCCGCGGGTCATTCTCACGGTGATGGCCGCCTGCGAAAGCCTCGACCGAAGCCTGGAAGAAGCCGCGCATTCCTTGGGAGCGGGGCATTGGCGGGTGGTGTGTGACGTGATCATCCCCGGCCTGGCGCCTGCGCTGGTGTCCTGCGGCGCGATCTGCTTTGCGACGTCGATGGGAGCGTTCGGCACGGCCTTTACCCTCGGCACGCAGCTGAACGTCACGCCCGTGGCGATTTACAACGTGTTCACCAACTACGCCAATTTCACCGTCGCCGCTGCGTTGTCGGTGGTGCTGGGCGTGCTGACCTGGGCGGTGCTGCTGCTCGCGCGGCGCATGGTCAGGCAGTCGGGGACGGTGTTATGAAGCGCTCATCATTGTTCATCGCGCAGCTGCTGTTCACGCTGCTGGTTTGCGCTTTCATGTTGGTCCCGGTGCTGATGTCGCTGCTGGCCGGGCTGACCCGCAATTACTTTCAGGGTGTTTCCAGCGGTCTGACCTTCGACTGGATCGCTCAGGTCTGGCAGGCCTATTCGCCCACCGTCTGGCTGTCGCTGCAGCTGGCAGTGGCGTGCGCCGTTTGCGTCACTGTGATTGGCGTACCGGCGGCGTATGCGCTGGTGCGGATGAACAATCGCTTCAGCCGCGCATTCGAAGAGTTGATGGTCTTGCCCGTCGCCATGCCCGGCCTCGCCAGCGCCTTGGCCTTGCTGCTGACCTATGGGCAGTTCGGTAGCTTTCGCAGCAGTTGGCTGTTCATCCTCGTCGGCCACGTGCTGTTCACGCTGCCGTTTCTGGTGCGGCCGGTCATGGCGGTGATGCAGCGTCAACATCTGCCTGTGCTGGAAGAGGCCGCCGCGAGTCTGGGCGCCGGGCCGTTGCGGCGGTTCTTCAGCGTTGTGGTGCCCAATTGCCGGGCGGGAATCCTCGCCGGCGTGCTGATGGTGGTCACGCTGTCCCTCGGCGAATTCAACCTGACCTGGATGCTGCACACGCCCATGACCAAAACCCTGCCCGTCGGCCTGGCGGACAGTTACGCGTCGGCGCGGCTGGAAGTCGCCAGCGCCTACACCCTCATATTCCTGTTGATGATCGTGCCGCTGTTGGTGGCGTTGCAGGCCATCAGCGCACGCCTTTCCCGCGGAGATCAAAGATGACCGGAACCACGCTGCGCCTGACCGGCTGCCGCAAGGCCTTCGCCGATGGCACCGTCGCCGTTCACGACCTCAATCTGACCATCGAGGCCGGGGAAACCCTGGCGATCCTCGGCCCTTCCGGGTGCGGCAAAACCACCACGCTGCGGATCATTGCCGGGCTGGAGCGGCCGGACGTCGGCCAGGTGTTTTTTGGCGATCAGGACGTCACCCGTCTGCCCATTGAACGCCGCGATGTCGGCATGGTGTTTCAGAACTACGCGCTGTTCCCCAACCTCACGGTCGAAGGCAACATCGTGTATGGCCTGAAGGTACGTGGCATGGCCGTCGCCGAACGCAACAAGCGCTGCGCCGAACTGCTGGAACTGGTCGGCCTGCAGGAGCACGCCAGGCGCGGCATTCACGAGTTGTCCGGTGGACAGCGTCAGCGCGTGGCACTGGCGCGGGCCCTGGCGCCTCGCCCGAAGGTCCTGCTGCTCGACGAACCCCTCGCCGCGCTGGATGCGCAACTGCGTGAGCGCCTGCGCAGCGAACTGGATCAATTGCTGCGCGGCCTCGGCATCACCTCGGTGTTCGTCACCCACGATCAGGGCGAAGCCATGGCGCTGGGCGACCGGATTCTGGTCATGCAGGAAGGGCGCATCGCCCAGCTCGGCACGCCCCGCGATATTTATCAGCAACCGGCCAACCCGTTCGTGGCCGGCTTCGTCGGCAATCTCAACGCCTTTACCGTGGCCGGGCGCACCGCCATCGGCCTCAAAGTCAGCGGCGGCGAACTGCCCTGGAGCGCGGCGGGTGAGCCAGCGACGGTGTATTGCCGGCCCGAGCATCTGCGGGTGGTCAAGAACGACGGGCATTTGCGCGGGCGCTTGCTCGGCCAGTTCTTTCAAGGGGCGCAGAGTCGCTTGCTGATCGAGGTCGGGGCGGCGCAACCGTTGCTGGTCGACAGCGCCGACAACGTCATCCATGCACCGGGCGACGTGATCGCTCTGGCCGTCGAGCCGCAGGCCCTGTTCGCGCTGCACCCGTAACCCATTGCCTGGATGAGTTGAATGTCGAACGTCCCGTTTCTCGTCGCACAAATCAGCGATCTGCACCTCAAAGCCGGCAACAACCTGACCTATGGGGTGGTCGACACCCTCGGTGCCCTGCGTCGCGCGGTGGACCATTTGAACGCCAGCCAGCCGCGCCCGGACATTGTGGTGATCAGCGGTGATCTGGTGGACTTCGGCCGGCCGGATGAATACGCCGTCCTGCGCCCCGAGCTGGCGCGGCTGACCATGCCGTACTACTTGGTGCCCGGTAATCATGACGTTCGTGAGCATCTGCTCGCCGCGTTTGCCGACCATGTTTACTTGCCGCTGTGTGCGCAAGCTCCCCTGGACTGGGTCGTCGAAGCGCACCCGGTGCGCCTGATCGGGCTCGACTCGACGATTCCCGGTGCACACGGCGGGCAGGTGCTGGACAGCCAGATGGCCTGGCTGGATGAAGTCCTCAGTCGACGCCCGGATGTGCCGACCCTGTTGATCATGCACCACCCGCCGTTTGTCACCGGTATCGGCCACATGGACCGCGAGGCGTTCATCAACGGTGCGGCGCTCGAAGCGGTCATCGCCCGCCACCCGCAGGTTGAACGCGTGCTGTGCGGTCATCTGCACCGCCCGATGCAACGGCGCTTCGCCGCAAGCATCAGCTGCACCTGCCCAGGCACCTCACACCAGATCGTGCTGGACTTGAGCAAGGACGCTCCGGCGCATTTCAACCTCGAGCCGGCGGGCTATCTGCTGCATCGCTGGGAAGCGGATCAGGGGCTCGTGACCCACAACGGCGTGTTCGGTGATTACCCAGGCCCTTACCCGTTTTACGACGCTCAGGGGTTGATCGATTAGAGACGTCCGGTTTCGACGTGTCGCGCTCTCGCGCAACGCCGAGGGTGAGGGGGAAGGAGTCATCCCGCAGTACACTAATGCGCTGTCTATAATCAGTCTATAGTCGCTCTATAATCCCCTATAAACGGCTGCTTCGTTTCTTTCTATAATCGGTCTATAGTCGCTCTATAATTGCCTATAAAGCGGCGTTCGAGGCCTACCGATGTCTGAAATCTTTTACCATCGTCCCGATCTGGCGACCCGGCTCTCCAGACTGATCATGCAAATCTCCGTGGGCAGCTCCGCCAGCTCCGGCGTTTTTCTGGCAGCGCCGCGGCGCACCGGAAAGTCCACATTCGCGCGTGAAGACCTGCGTCCGGCGCTCGAAAAGGCGGGGGCGATTGTGCTGTATGCCGACCTCTGGCAAGACCTGACCAAAGACCCCGGCCTCGTCATCGTGGAAGCCATTCGCGAAGCGGTTGGCCGAAACGACGGCTTCATCACACGGCTGGCCAAGGCTTCGGGGATAGAAAAGGTCGCTGTCGGCGGTTTGAGTTTCGGTCTGGACAAAATCGGGCTCGGCAAGGACATCGACCTCACCACGGCGCTGGTGGCGCTCTCCGACGAATCACGGAAGCTCATCGTTCTGATGATCGATGAAGCGCAGCACGCGATCACCACCGAGTCGGGCGTGGCGGCACTGTTTGCGCTCAAGGCGGCAAGGGACGAACTCAACAGCTCCAGACACCACGGCCTGCGCATCGTCTGTACCGGCTCGAACAGGGACAAGCTGGCCATGCTGCGAAACAGTAAGGAGCAGGCGTTCTTTGGGGCGTCGATGGTGCCGTTCCCGACACTCGATCAAAACTACATCGACTGGCTGTGCGCCAACATCGACCTGCCATCCCCGCTTGATCCGGCGCAGGTGTTCCAGCTCTTCAAGGAAAGTGGCTATCGCCCTGAACTGCTCGGTGCAGCCGCTGACGCCATACGCTTCGACTTTTTCATCGCCCCTGAAGACGTACCCGAGCGGTTTGCCGAGCTCGTTCGGGCGCAAGCGGATGAGCTCAATGCCAATCTCAAGAAGGTGATTCACAGCCTGACCCCGATCCAGTCTGCCGTGATCCGCGTCATGGGGAGCATGGGCGACAGCTACGCGCCGTTCGAGGCACCCACGATGGCGTTGTACGCCGCAGCGATGAAGCAGTCAGGGATCGCAGAAAGCGACATCAAGGTTGAGGTGCCGGGCGTGCAACAAGCGCTCATTGCCTTGCAGGAAAAGAACCTTGTCTGGAAGGCTTCACGCGGTGTTTATGCAGTGGATGAGCACGTGATCGTCGATTTGCTTCGGGCCGACGGGCTGCTTGAAGGCTTGTAGTGTCGCGCCTGCCCGCAATTGTTATCGCTTGAGGGCCCTGGCCTCAGCGGCAAGGCACTCGAGGGCAAACTGCTCGGTGTACGTCATCTGAATCGGCGTGGTCTCGCCCTTGACGGTCCGTTCGCCATCCAGGATGTAGCGGATGCGCTTGTCAGTGACACCTATGCGCTTGGCGATCCACGAAGGTGTCTGGCCAATCTGCGAGATCAGCTTGTCTGCGTAGTCGGTTGAGGGGTTATAGCGTTCTGCGTTGGGTGTCATGAGACGTCCGGGTAGAAGTGAGGCGCTGGGTGTTTGAGGCGAATGATACACAGTGTGCCAATGCCGCGGCGGTGACGCGACCTCTAATGGGATTCTGCACCGGCAACGTCCCCCGCTTTTCTTCTTGATCCACGCTTTCACGCCTCAGGTTCAACGGTAAACAGCCGATAGAACCTGGGTAACCGTGGACGCTTTTCACAACTAAAACCCCACGCTCGCCTTCGTTTCTGCCCAACAACACCTAAAACTATGCGGAAGATCTCATGAACATCAAACAGAAGTTGACGTGGGGGTTCGCCGCCATCGCGTGTGTCCCGGTGCTGGTGGTGGCGGGGCTGGTGGTGTTTAACGCACGCGACGCCGCCGAGGCCAATTTCGTGGACAGCAGCGGCCGCGAGATCCGGCAGATCGATAACGGCATGACGCAGTTCTTCGACGCCATTAGCCAGAACGTTGATTACCTGGCCAAGGATCCTCGAATCGTTTCGGCCAAGGACCTCAAAAACTACTCGGGCGCCGATGCTGCGCAGCTTCCGCTGACCGAAAGTAATCGCCGGTTGCTGGAGATTTTCGGCAGCTTCGCCAAAACCCACCCGACCACGGCGTACCTGTCGGTCGGTCTGAGCGATGGTGGCTACGCCAGTTGGCCGGATGACCCGAAGATCAGCAAGTACGATCCGCGCGAGCGCCCGTGGTACAAGGCCGCCATTGCTGCGCCGGGTTCCACCGTGCGCACCGGCGCGTATTACTGGGCGCCGGACGACGTCTCGCTGATTGGCACCGTTCACACGGTTTCCGACAGCAGCGGCGCCATCGTCGGTGTGGTCGGTCTGGACGTGTCCCTCAAGCAACTCACCGAGCTGGTCAAGAACATCAAACTGGGCGACAGCGGCTACCTGATGCTGGTTGAAGCCAACGGCAACGTGCTGGTCGACCCAAGTGACGCCAAGCATAACTTCAAGCCATTGTCCGACCTCGGCGCCAACTACGCCGAGCTTGCCAAGGGCGGCGATGGCGCAACGCAGATAGAAATAGACGGCAAGGTCTATATGGCCAACGTCATCAGTTCGAAAGGCCTGGGTTGGCGCTTCATCGGTTTGATTGAGCGTAACGAGGTAATGGCCAAGGCCTCCAGCCTTACGTGGTTGATCGCCGGCATCGCCGCCGCGCTGGCAATCATTTTCGCCATTGTGGGTGCCAGCTTCGCCGGCTTGATCGTTCGGCCGATCCGTGGCGTGGCCGATGGCTTGCAGGAAATCGCCGAAGGCGAGGGCGACCTGACGCGCCAGCTCAAGGTCCACGGCAAGGACGAAACCGCGACGCTGGCCGGCTGGTTCAACCAGTTCCTCGGCATGATCGCGCAACTGATGCAGCGCATCGGCGGTGCCTCGTCGGACCTGCAAAGCGCAGCAGCGGACACTCAGGAAGTCGCCAGGAACATGGACCAGGCCGCCGGCCGTCAACGTGAGGCGGTCGAGCTGGTCAGCACCGCATTCAATGAGATGGTCGCCACGGCCAACGAAGTGGCGCGCTCTTGCAGTCAGGCGGCATCCAGCGCCGACGCCGGCTATCGCGATGTGCACGCCGGCCAGCAACACATCAGCGAAGCGAATGGCAGCGTTTTGAAGCTCAGCAAGGAGCTGCAACAGTCCACCGAAACCATGCAATTGCTTGAGCAGGACAGCAAGAACATCAACGGCATTCTTGACACCATTCGATCGATTGCCGAGCAGACCAACCTGTTGGCACTCAACGCAGCGATCGAAGCGGCGCGCGCTGGGGATCAGGGCCGGGGTTTTGCGGTCGTGGCGGACGAGGTTCGTGCCCTGGCACGACGCACCGCCGATTCCACTGGCGAGATCGACAGCCTGCTGGGCAATCTGGCCAAGCGTACCCAGGAAGTGACGGCGCAGATGCGCGGCAGCCTGGAGGTGTCCCACAGCAGCGTCGAGCGCATCCAGCAGGCCCGCGACAGCTTCGACAAGATCCGAACGTCAGTGGATTCCATCCGCGACCAGAACACCCAGATCGCGACTGCGGCCGAAGAGCAGCACCATGTGGCCGAAGAGATCAACCGCCACATCGCCCAGATCCACACCGACGCGCAACTGGTCGAAGAATTCGCCCACTCAGCGCAGGCAGGATCGAGTCGATTGACTGACATCTCCGGTCAGTTGAAAGGGCTGGTGGGGCGGTTCAAGTACTGATCGGCAGCGCGTACGACGGCCAGGGATGGCCTTCGGTGCATTGATGCTCTACCCAAAGCTCTGAAGCTCCGTCGACCCAGGATACTTTAGCGTCGGACGCTTCTCGCGTGCTCCTTAACATGATCGATAAAAGCACGCAGTTTCGGGTGTACTTGAGAGCGTTCGGGAAAGTAGAGGTAGAAACCAGCACTGTTGCTCGCGAATGGCTCCAGCACTAACTCAAGACTTCCATCGGCAACTTTGTCCGAGATGGCATCCCCGCTTGAATAAACGAGGCCAAGTCCGTCGAGCGCCGCCGCAAGTGCATGCATGGAATCGTTCATGATGAGCGGGCCCTTCACCTGCACTTCAAGTTCTTTCCCATCACTTTCAAACTCCCAGCGATCATAGACTCGGTTGCCTGAGCCCACACACAGGCAGTCGTGGGACAGCAAGTCTTTTGGATGTTCCGGGCGGCCAAACCGGTTGAAATATTCCGGCGCGCCTGCCACAACGAAGCGAACGGGGCCAAATAATTTTATTCCCACCATGTCCTTCGCCAGGATGTCGGAAAGCCGGATACCGGCGTCGAAACCTCGTTCAAAAATATTGGTTGCGGCATTCTCGAGGAATATCTCAACAGTGACGTCAGGATATTTTTCTACAAAGCTGGCGACGACCGACTTCAGGTAGTTGGGGTAGATCATCTGCGGAGCATTCAACCGCAGCCGTCCCGCCGGTTTTTCGGCGAAGCTACCGGCCTCTTTCATGGCTGCGAGTATCGTTCCTAACGCCGGAGCGGTCTTGCTCAGAAACTTCTCACCGGCTTCGGTCAGGCTGGTCGCTCGGGTAGTTCTGGTTAGCAGGGTCACGCCGAGCCTGGCCTCCAACAGCCTGATCATCTTGCTGATCGCTGACGGAGAAATTTTCAGAACCTGGGCTGCCGACGTGAAATTGCGCTTTTCGGCGATGAGCAGGAAAGCAAGCAAACCATCCAGCTGATCCTTTTCCATTGTGAACCTCTGGTACTCAATACGTTAACCAGAATGCCATTTTTGGAAATTACAAACTACCGTAGCCTGATCTTCGTTAACGCACATCTGAACGGAGATCTACATGTCATCGAAAATTCTCGCGGTTAGTGCCGCCTCCCTAATGAGCGTCACCGGCTTTTCTCACGCTGGCAACGGCAGCGAATCCCAAATCCCGATCACCAGCCTGTCCGCCTTCAACCAAACGGTTAGCGAAGACCACACCGTCACCAAAAATTCTGTTTCCTTCAAAAATGGAAAGATCGACATGGCTGGCGTGCTGTTCAAGCCAGCAAGAATGCAGGAAGGCAAGGCTTATCCGTCAATTGTTGTCGTGCATCCGGGTGGCGGTGCCAAGGAGCAAACCGCGAGCCTTTATGCATACCGTCTTGCTCAGCAGGGTTATGTGGCACTCGCTTATGACGCATCTCACCAAAATGAAAGCGGCGGCGAGCCTCGCCTGCTGGAGGATCCTACGTCCCGAGTGGAGGATGCGCGGAGCGCAGTTGATTACTTCACCACGCTCCCCTTCGTGGATCACAAGCGTATCGGCGCGCTCGGCATTTGCGCTGGGGGCGCTTACGCGATTAACGCCACCATGACCGATCACCGCATCAAGGCCGTGGCCGGCGTCAGTTCGTTCAATTATGGCGATGGTATGCGCAAAGGTTGGAGAGGTACCGGTACCGCCGATGAGCTGCACGCCACATTGCTGAGCGTCGGCCTGCAGCGCACCGCTGAGGCGAACGGAGACCAGCCCATGCTGCTTGCGTATGTACCGGATTCGACCAAAGGCGTCACAGAGCCCGATATGGTTGAGGCCAGCGAGTATTACCGGCAGGCGAGCCGCTGGAAGCTCGACAGCCAGCCGAATCGGTTTCTCGCCAGTAGCAACGACAAGCTCATCGCGTTTGATGCCTTCAACGGGATCGGTACGTTGCTGACGCAGCCTCTGCTTTTGATTGCCGGCAGCGATGCGGGCTCGAAGTGGCACAGTGACCGGGCCTTTGCCGAGGCCACCAGTGCGAGCGAGAAAGAACTTTTCGTAATTCCGGGGGGCACCCACATGAGTCTTTACGACCGTGATGTTGGCAAGGCAATGCCCAAGCTGCTGGCGTTTTATGCCAAGCACCTGAGATAGCCTGCAACTGACGCCGTAGCTACTAAATGGGATGGCCAGAAAGAACCATCTGTGATGCCTAACCAGGAATCAGCCAATGTCATCAAAATTCTCGGGTACCGTCGCGCTGGTCACTGGCGCGAGCAGTGGAATTGGATACGCTACCGCTCATGCACTCGCTGAGCTGGGCGCACGTGTGGTGGTCGTGGCTCGCAGGAAGGATCGCCTCGACTCGTTGGTCAGCGCCATTGAGCAATCGGGAGGAACGGCCCTGGCAATCGCTTGCGACATTAGTGACCGTGCAAGTGCCGAAGCGGCCGTTCGGCAAACCGTCGATTGCTTCGGCCGGCTCGATATCCTCATCAATAATGCGGGCGTGATGATCATCGGCCCCGTCGTCGAAAACGAAGTTGAAGACTGGGAGCGGATGATCTCGCTAAATCAACAGGCGCTGCTCTACATGACTAAAGCTGCGTTGCCGCATCTGAAGGCATCTGCGCAGGACGGAACGCGTCGTGTGGCGGATATCGTCAATATTTCCTCCTATGCCGGCCGTGTTGCCTCTCCAAACTTCGCTGTCTACACCATGACGAAATTCGGTGTGAACGGCTTCACGGAAGCTTTACGTCAAGAACTGGCATCGAGCCACGTGCGTGTTGGCGTTGTCGAGCCGGGGGCGGTTAAGACCGAACTCAACGACCACCATAAAGGCGCAATTGGCGACGACATCGAAGCCTTCTTCGCCAGTATTGAGGCGCTGGATGCTGAAGACATTGCCGACGGCATCGCCTACATGGTGACCCGGCCGCGCCATGCTGCGATCAGCGAGTTGTGGATCATGCCAACCGAACAAGGCCATAGGGCCTAAGACCTCGGTCCAGCGGTGGCGGCGCAGCCCACGATGGCGGAAAAAAGGAAGTGCGTTTAACGACTGCTTCTCGGTCAAGAGCTGCCGGGCGCGACTGCCAGCTCGTGTCGATAGCTGCTCGGAATGGCCCTCGGACGTTCAGACAATCCCCAATGTTCTCTCTAACAGCGCTTCCATCGCCTGCCGCAGGCTGTGGTGATCATAAGGCTTGGCAAGTCTCAGGATGCCAGCCGTGTCGGGTTCGGCCTCCCCATACCCACTTGCAATCAGTGCTTTGAGTCTCGGATAAAGCAGCCGTGCTCTTGCGACGAGTTCGGGACCGCAGATGCCTGGCATCAGGTGGTCAGATATCAAGTAGTCGATGGTGTCCCCGGACTGGGCAAGTATTGCGAGCGCCTGTTCGCCGGATGTTGCAGTTTCGACCTCATACCCCAGCTCCTCCAGCATAGCCTGACTGCTGATCAAAACCAGCGAGTCGTCATCAACCAGCAAAACCCGTTGTCCGTTACGTCCGTAAACTTCGCTGCCATCAGCCGGTGGCGCGGCGCGTTCGCCTTCGGAGTTTGGCAAGGCGGCTGGAAGCCACAGCTCAGCCGTGGTACCGCCCGGTTTATGGCTGCGCATATGCAGCTTGCCACCGATCTGGGCGGCCAAACCGTCAACCGTCGACAGCCCCAGGCCAGTGCCTTTGCCCACGCCTTTGGTCGTGAAGAATGGCTCCGTCGCTCTGGAAAGCGTCGCCTCGTCCATACCTTCGCCGGTATCGGTCAAGCTAAGACAGACGTATGCACCCGCGGCGAGCCCGTTCTCGCGTTCGGTCAAATAGACGTCCCTGGCTTCAATTGTGAGCGTGCCGCCCTCCGGCATGGCGTCTCTGGCGTTCACTGCGAGGTTCAGTACCGCTAATTCCAGCTGGTTCTGATCGGCATAAACCTTGGACAGAAACAGAGGGAAGCGGGTTTCAATGAGCACGCGGGCACTCAGCGAACTTCTCAGCAGCTCCGCCATTCCACGGATCATTTCATTGAGATCAAACACGCCCAGAGAAAGCTGCTGCCGCCGCGCGAACGCCAACATACGCCGCGTCAGCGAAGCACCGCGCTCAGCGGCTTGTATAGCATTATTCAGGAGGGGCGAGACCTTGGTATCGCTTGGGAGGCGGCGACGAATGAGCTCCATGCTGCTGATGATGACCATAAGCAGATTATTGAAATCGTGGGCAACGCCTCCCGTCAACTGCCCCAGCGCCTCAGTCTTCTTTGACTGAAAGAGCGCCTCCTTGGCAGCGTCGAGCGCTATCTGCGCCTGTTCGGACTCAGTGATATCTCGAGTGATCTTGGCGAAGCCGAGCAACTTGCCGTTGTCATCCCAGATAGGGTCGAGCACCACATTCGCAAAGAAACGTGTCCCGTCTTTGCGCAATCGCCAAGCTTTGTTTTCAAAACGCCCTTCAGCCAGCGCCACCCGCAGGCTGCGTTGAGGCTCGCCGGATTGGCGCGCTTGGGGCTCGAAGAAGATGGAGAAATGTTTGCCGATGACCTCCTCCGGAAGATAGCCCTTGATACGTTGCGCGCCGGCGTTCCAGTTGGTGATAACGCCATTGGGGTCAAGCATATAGATGGCGTAATCGGTGACGCCGAGCACCAGGCGCCGGAACTGCTCTTCGGATTGGCGCAACGCCTCTTGGGCGACACGCTGTTCGGTCAGGTCGCGGGTGACCTTGGCGAAACCCACCAGTTCTCCGCCGGGTGCTCGAATGGGGTCAATGACGACATGGCACCAAAAACGCGAGCCATCCTTTCTGACGCGCCAGCCCTCATTTTCAAATTTCCCGTGCTTCGCTGCGCTCGCCAGCGCCTTCTGCGGCAAGCCCGCGGAGCGGTCCTCGTCGGTATAAAAACGGGCGAAACTCTGACCCAGTATCTCGTGGTCCTCATAACCCTTAAAACGACGCGCGCCAGCGTTCCAACTGATGATTTCGCCAACGGGACTCAGCATATAAATCGCATAATCCACGACGGAGTCGATGAGCAACTTATAGCGATCTTCAGCCGCAGGCAGCGGCCGGATAAGGTCTAGTTTCATGATGCTACCCAAGACGCCATGGAATTCGGATCTCAAATGATTTCTGTGTGGCAGGAGGCTATCCTAGCCAATGGCAAACGAGCGCACCATAGAAGCCTATCTACAGTGGCAAAAGTAAAGGCGGGCACTCAGCCGTAGTGAGTACGATGCTTTCGTGATGGCCGAAACCAGCCTTTCGGTGCACTGCGGAACTACGGGCTAAGCAGCTTTGCGCACATGCGGCTGCTGATGCCGTGAACGAGGCGGCGGATGGCGATCACTGGTCGTAAATCTAGAGCGGTTCTGTGTGGCCAGTACTTGGGACGAATACAATAAAAACCGTGTATGCGCGAGCCATCCGGTGGTAGCAAAAAACAGAAGCCTCACACAGGGGTATGACGTTAAATCGCGAATTCAGAGGCACCCTCTAGCAGTGATGTGATAAAGCGCTCGAACTGTGGATCACTGCTATGGACGAATCAGGGTTTGCAAGCTTAGGAGGATTGAGGCGGCGTCGTAGGGCTTCCTGACAACAGGGACGTGCTTCAAACGGTCGGGGATACCACTGCTGCTAACTCCATACCCCGTGGCGAAGATGAATGGGATATTTTGCCGAGTAAGTTCGTCGGCCACGGGAATAGACGTGCCTTTACCCAAGTTAATATCGAGCACCGCGACATCCGGTTTTAGCGTTGCGAGCAGCTTCATAGCCCCTGCGTCCGAACCCACTGTAATCACATTCTGGATTCCGGCGCCGGCCAAGATTTGCTCCAGCCCTACCGCAATGATGAGCTGGTCCTCGACGATTAAAACACACGCGTTGGACAGATCCTCCGAACCCGTGGATGGCTGAATGACAGCTGCTACCGGGAGCGCGGTCTCGACTGGCTCCGCCAACGTAAAATGCTTAGCCGGAATCTTTAAAAAAGCCGCCAGACCTTCTGGCCGGTATTCAAGCGTGCTGGTCCCCTCCAGATCAAAGGGGATACTTCGACTGATCAGGACCGAGCCGAAGCCGCTTCGGCTCGGTGCAGTAACTGCAGGACCTCCACTCTCGTACCAGGCGATTTTGCAGGCCCCGCCGTCATCCAGATTCCAGCTAACCGAGAGGTTACCGCTTGGTTGGGAAAGCGCACCGTACTTAGCTGCGTTCGTCGCAAGCTCATGAAGAACGAGCGCCATTACAGAGTAGGCGCGAGCATCGAGCAGGATGTTCGGGCCCGCCAGCTGGATCGCGTCGGGAGAGGTGCGGTAAGGCAAAAGCTCCGCATCCAAGAGCTCGGAAAGACGTCCGCCGCCGTCGCCACGAACGATCTGGTCATGAGCCAGTGACAGTGCCTGAATTCGGCCCTTCAGCGTTGCAACATAAGCATTGAGAGTTTGACTTTCCACCGTCGGGTGGGCAACCAGAGCGCCGATGAGCGAAAGGATATTCTTAACTCGATGGGTGAGCTCATCATTGAGCATCCGCTGACGAACATCGGCGGTTGAGCGTTCGCTCGTAAGAAGCTCACTGTTGTGAAGAGCTACTTCCACAATTGCAGCGCGGATGGCATCACCAAACTGGCGGTCCTGTTCAGTCCAGGGCAGCGACTGCTGATGAACCGTTTCTTTCCAGATGGCGAAGCTCTTACGCGGATGCAGCCGGTCACCATGACGCTCTCCCTGATCAGGCTTATTCGGGTTCCCTGCCCAGTCGAGCGTTTCCACTACCTCCTTGCGAAACAGCAGGAGGTAGTCCTTCGGTCGTTGCGAAAGGGGAATGACCATCGCGCCCGAGACGTCGACGGCGTAACCCGCCGCTGGGGCATGGGCCATTGAAAGGCGACTGGAGGCCCACATTCGGCCATCCGCGACTCCTTCGGCAAAGCGTAGCAAGGTCGGCACCAACTCGTCGGGCGGTGTCACTCCTTCTGCGGACCACTGACCATTCAGCTCCATACCAATTCCATCACAGGGGATGAGCGCTTTAAAGTTGGGCAGATGAGCGCGCAAATACTCATGGAAGTCCGGGGCGCGGTTCGCGTCCCGCAACAGCATGTCGAGGACCTCACGGGCATAGGCGGCGGATTTTAGCGTTTGCTTGGCCCGCAGGGTTTCAAGGTGCAGGGAGAAAAACTCCGCGAACATCTCTGCAGCAACTCTTTGCCCCATGGTCAGCGTTCGTGGCGAGTCATGGTGGCAGGCGATCAACCCCCACAGTACTCCGTTGACAATGATCGAGATCGACATCGACGCGCCCACGCCCATATTGCGCAAATACTCACAGTGAACGGGTGAAACACTGCGCAGGTGCGAATAGGACAGGTCGAGTGGCTCGCCAGCGAGGTCTAGCTGCGGTTCAATGGCAACGGTCTCACATTGAGCGTTGGAAATGATGCGAATGGGATTACGCAAGTACAACGCACGTGCCTGCTGAGGAATATCCGACCCTGGGAAATACTGTCCCAAGAAACTGTCCAAGCCGCTGCGCTTCGCCTCGGCAATGACGTTTCCGGAGCCCTCACTGCCGAGCTGATAGACCATGACGCGGTCATAGCCGAGCATGGCGCGAGCAAACCGGGCCGCGTCGCGAAAAAGAGTGTCGGTCTGATCAATTGCCCGCACCTGTACGATAACAGTGCGTGCAAGCTCAATTGGCTCAGCGACGCTTGCGCCGGCGGGCTCCAGTTCAATAAGCGCCGTCCCGTTAAAGACGTGGGCAGAGACATCAAATACCTCACCCGAGGCGATCGTCAGGCCGAACGTTAGCGCGGGTCGGGATGCCTGTTGGGTGCGCGCGAGTGAGTTGCGAACGACATGGGCGGCCTCGGCGCCAAGCACCGCTTCCAATCGCCCGCCATTGATGTCCCAGGATACCCCCAACATCACGGGAGCATTCATGGAATGCCGCAGTACGGTGAGTGCTGAAGCGTCGCAGGCGAGCAAGCACCCGTGGGGCTGGATGCTCCCGGGGATGTGAATCGCCTCCCGATCACAATTGGTCAGGTCAACGCGAGGTTCTGAGGTCATTATTCCAGTGCCGGTTGATAAAGAACCGGCTACCTATGTGGCCGCCGAACGACACCGATAGGCATATTCGCGTCCGCAGTCTACTCGGCAAGACCGACTGCGTCACTCAGGCTGTGGCTGCGCTGCTGGAAAGGCGCAGCTTGCCTCGCAACGGTATGAACAGCGGCACTTCCTTTCATCCAAATGATGCCCTGAGCTTTCTTTCTGTACGACGCACAGTTCCAGAAGCTTAAGGCACAACTCAAGAAGCGTTGCCCGACTGGGAAACGCACCATCCTGGCATGACCGCCGATGGTCGTTCTTGGTCAGCCGGCAAAAATTTGATTCGCCTGTTAAACGGGCCTTCCGCTGCGAATCCGGCGGGATGCTTGGTTTAAAGGTGTAATGGGTCGATTGCAGCCCTTGACCCGCGGTGCTTCCAGGGATGTCTCGGGTGGAACGGTACGTCGGCGAGCCTTGGTCGTCTACCGGGAATATGGCCGAACAGCTGCCTTATGCAGGACTTGGGAAACCTGCTCTACTGAATAGGGTTTGTGCAAAAGCTCGAACCCGTATGTGCCGTTTCGCGCCAGCACGTGGCTGTAGCCTGATGTCAGCACTACCGGAAGATCCGGGTACAGGCTGCGAACTCTTTGCGCTAGCTCTATGCCGCTCATGCCCGGCATCACAACGTCCGTAAACACAACGTGGAAGTAATCGGCGTTTTCAGCTAGATGATCAAGCGCAGCTTGCGCGTCGCAGGCCAGGACAGACTCATAACCGAGGTCTGTCAGCATTTCAATGGCGAACAGCCCCAGGCTGGAGTTGTCCTCTACAACCAACACGCGCAAACCTTTGCCGTCGAACAGACTCAGGGAGCTCTCCACCTGCCTGGGGCTTTCGATTGCCTCAATCCGTGGCAGGTACAAGGTAAATGTGGTGCCTTTCCCTGGAGTACTTTCTACGGCAATTTCACCTCCAGACTGCTTCGCGAAGCCAAACACCTGCGACAAGCCCAGTCCTGTTCCCTTGCCTGTGTCTTTAGTTGTAAAGAAAGGCTCGAAGATACTCTCATGTTCGTCGGGCGGAATACCGCACCCCGTGTCGGTCAACGAGACTGCCACGTAGGAGCCAGGAACAGCTGCATGGCTACGGATGACAGGTAGAACCTCAACGGTGCACACGGCAACGGTCAACCGGCCGCTCTGGCCCATCGCGTCCCGCGCATTGGCGGCAATATTTACGATGGCGGTATCGAATTGGGTTGGATCGGCTTTCACAAAACATGGCGTTTCAGGCAGAGCGAATTCAATCGAAATATGAGTACCGGTGAGCGTACTCATCATGTCAGAGATCGAGCGCACCGCATCGCAGACAGAAAACACCTCGGGCCTGAGTGCTTGCCTGCGAGCAAAGGCAAGAAGTTGCCCTGTCAGCCTGGTGGCTCTGTCCACCGTATCTGAAATGGCCTCGACGTACCGACGGCGTCGCTCCTCGGGCAAGTTGGGCCGTTTGAGAAAGTCCGTGGAAGAACGAATGACCGTCAACAGATTGTTGAAGTCATGGGCAACCCCGCCGGTGAGCTGGCCTATCGCTTCAAGTTTTTGCGACTGGCGCAGTTGTTCTTCAATCTGGCTCCGTTCGGCCAAGGCCTGAGCAACCCGCTCCTCCAGGTTTTCATGGACCTGACGCAATGCCTCTTCAGCATTTTTACGCTCGGTGATATCGGAAGCCGCACCAACCCACTCCTTGATTTCACCCCTCTCGTCGAGCATGGGTATCGCGCGTGACAGGGCCCAGCCGACGGAGCCATCTACCCGGTTGACTCGGTGCTCTATCAAATAGGTCGATTTGGTCGCCGTTGCCCGCGCAATCTCGGCACGTACGGCATCACGGTCCTCGGGAGGTATGTATCTATCCAGCCACTTGCGATCTTTCCCCTGGGTGTCAGGTATAAAATCGCCTCCGTTAAGCTGATGCAACTCACTCCAGTCCGCGCTGATGCGGTAACGGACCTCAGTGGACGACCGGATGAGGGCATCGAGGGCGCGGTCATTGAGGGTCAGTTCATCGTCGAAGTAGCGCAATCGCTCCTGTTCAGAGGAAAGGACTAAAAGTGAAGCGAAGAAGTGAACCAATGTCCCGTCTTTCTCGAACACCGGTTGTAAGTTCAAATGATTCCAGAATGGCTTTCCGTCTTTGCGGTAGTTTTGAAGCCTGATTTCAATAGGCTCGTGCCGGCGTATAGCCTCCCGAACCATGGCAATGTGGTCCTTACTCGTTGCAGGACCCTGTAGAAACCTGCAGTTACGGCCAACGACGTCTTCGGCAGCGTATCCCGTCAAATGATAAAAAGCGGCATTCGCAAACACGATAGGGTTATCGTCCTGGCGAGGGTCGGTGATGACCACCGGCATGCGCATAGCACGGACGGCAGCGAAAAAAGGGTCTCCGCCTGGTCTACTCAACGCGATCCCACTGCGGGTCTGCCCACCCGACTCGCCATTCGATGGATCGGTCTTTTCGTTGTCTACTATCATGCTTACCACGCCAGTGAAGATCGGTAATCCGCCGTAAGTGTACGATTTATTCGAGCGTCGTCGCTGCACCCAATCAGGTAGTTCGTTACCCTGACCGTCGCCTGTCTGTCCATTTGAAGGTACATGTCTGATCAGGGCAACGCGACATGCCTTCATCTTCGGCTCCGCCAAGACATCATGCCCACTGCAGTCGCCGATGAGCACGCCGCGAAGGAGGGGGGAAGGAGTGAGGTGACATCTGAACGAGGAACAGGGACCACCTTCATCGTCTGGATCCCGCTGATACCTCTGACTGAACAGCAGCGGTCAACGGCGCACCGGCAACCTGCGAGACGTCACGAAGCCGTGGATGAGCAGTTGGAGAGGAACAACGGCGACGAAGTCAGGCCCCGGAATCACCACCCCTGCCAGATAAACCCAGAAAACAGCGAGCACCACTCGCTGTGCTGTCGAACATATTCATCCCTCCCTGGGCCGAACTCTAACCGGCGCATGGCCTGCGGCCTAAATGGAGGCGGCCTCAAACATCTTCGCATTCGAGGCTACCCACCGCTGCGTGAAGCGGCCACGAGTTCGTTTACTCCAGCGCCACCCAATGATCGCTCGACACCGCTGAAAACCGCTGCACTGGCGCGACAAAGTCGGCCGTCTTAATGGGGTCAGGCCGTTCCAGTTCCTTGAGCAGACTTTTGAAATCCCGCCGCCGGCCGACCTCGGGCACCGGCACCGCCGCCAGCAGGCGTTGGGTGTAGGGGTGCTGCGGGTTGTGCAGCACTTGATCGCGGGCGCCGATTTCGACGATGCGGCCGCCGTACATCACTGCCACGCGGTGGCAGATTCGTTCTACCACGGCCATGTCGTGGGAGATGAACAGGTAACTCAGGCCATGCTCAGCGCGCAGCCGCTCCAGCAGCTCCAGAACTTGGGCCTGAACGGAGACGTCCAGCGCCGAGACCGATTCGTCGGCGATGATCACCTTGGGGTTGAGCGCCAGCGCCCGGGCGATGCAGATGCGTTGACGTTGCCCACCGGAAAACTGATGAGGATAGCGTTCAAGGGTTTCCGCCGGCAGGTCGACTTGGTGCAGCAATTGCGCCACGCGCTCGCGCCGCTGGGGCTCGGACATCTGGTTGTGAATCAGCAGCGGCTCGCCCACCAGATCGAACACGGTCTTGCGGGGATTCAGCGCGGCGTAAGGGTCCTGAAACACCATTTGCACGTCTCTGCGCACCCGCTGCAACGCATCGCCCTGCAGCCCGTTGAGTTCCTGCCCGCCCAGTTTGACGCTGCCCTGGTAATGGATCATGTTCATCAAGGCTTTGCCGGTGGTGGATTTACCGCAACCGCTTTCACCGACCAGCCCCAGGGTTTCGCCTTGACGCAGCTCGAAACTGACGCCCTCGACCGCATGCACCGTGCGCGGCGCTTCGAACCAGCCGTGGCGCAAGGGGAAGCGCACGCTGAGGTCCTGCACCGCAAGCACCACCGGTTGGTCGATCAACACCTCGGGCGGCGGCGCACTGCCTAGCACCGGCACGGCGGCCAGCAACTTGCGCGTGTACGGTGCCTGCGCGTCAGTGAACACCTGGTGCAACGAGCCACGCTCTTCCATGCGGCCCTGGTTCATGACCACCACTTCATCGGCCATCTCGGCCACCACGCCCATGTCGTGGGTGATCAGCAACAGGCTGGTCGCGAACTGCTGCTGCAACTCGCGCATGAGTTCAAGAATCTGCGCTTGAATGGTCACATCCAGCGCGGTGGTCGGCTCGTCGGCGATGAGGATCTCTGGCTGGCAAAGCATCGCCATGGCAATCATCACCCGCTGGCGCATGCCCCCCGACAGTTCGTGGGGGTATTGCGTCAGACGCTTGTCCACCTGCGGCATGCGCACGGCGTCGAGCATGGCCCGGCAGCGCTGGCGGATCTCGCCGCGACTGAGGGGTTCATGCCGGCGCAGGGTTTCGGCCAGCTGCTGGCCGACCGTGAGCAGCGGGTTAAGCGACGTCATCGGCTCCTGAAAGATCATGCCGATGCGCTTGCCGCGCAGCCGTTGCATCTCCCGCTCAGGCAGGCTCAACAGGTCGCGGTTGCCGAACACGATGGCGCCGCCCGGCACACTCGCAGCCTTGGGCAGCAAGCCCATGATGGCAAGTGACGACAGCGACTTGCCGCTGCCGGATTCCCCGGCAATGCACAAGGTACGGCGCGGATACAGCGCGAAGCTCAGCTCGTCGACGACCCGCCGGCGCGAAGCACCGCCACCGACGTCAATGCTCAGCCGCTCCACCGACAGACTCGGCTGCTCGTCTTGCTTCACTGGAACACCACCTTCGGAAAGTAGAACGACACCACCCAGTTCGGCAGGTCGACGATTTCGCTGATGCGCAAATCGCCGCACACCGAGCACAGCATGTAAGCCTGTTCCGCCGGCATGCCGTGCTCGCGGCACAGCCAGTCGATGGTATTGGCCACCGCCTGGCGG
>NZ_DASVUM010000263.1:0-2831 GCF_036387035.1 Pseudomonas sp.
GCTTATTCGCTGTTAACCATCTTCCTGAAGAGAGGACCGGACATGCTTCTGCACCATTGCACATGGATCGAAATCGAACAGTTCCTCAAGCGCAGCCGCACCATCGTTGTGCCGATTGGCTCCAACGAACAGCATGGCCCCACCGGGCTGCTGGGCACTGACTGGATGTGCCCCCAAATCATTGCCTACGAAGCGCAGAAGAGCGCCGACATCCTCATCGCGCCGACCTTCAACATCGGCATGGCGCAGCACCACCTGGGCTTTCCCGGGACGATCTCGTTGCGCCCCTCGACGTTCATCGCGGCCATCGGCGACTGGACGCGCTCGCTGGCAGGCCACGGCTTCGAAAAAATCCTGTTCCTCAATGGTCATGGCGGCAACATTGCTTCGATTGAGGCAGCGTTTTCCGAGCTGTACGCCGAGGCGAGTTTCGCCCGGCGCGGCGCAGGTTTCGCGCTGAAGCTGACCAACTGGTGGGACCTGGAAGGCGTCGGCGAGCTGGCGCACCGGCAGTTTCCGGTGGGCCACGGTTCCCACGCAACGCCGTCCGAGATCGCGGTGACGCAGTGGGCCTATCCGGAATCGATCAAGTCTGCGGATTACTCACCGCGCATCGCACCGTCGGGCCCGATCCGCGAAGCGAAGGATTTTCGCACGCGCTTCCCGGACGGCCGCATGGGCTCTGACCCGGCGCTGGCGACTCCGGAGAAAGGCGCCGAGCTGGTGGCGCTGGCGGCCAAAGGGTTGGTGCGTGCAGTCGACGCTTTCAGCCGCGAACCGGCCTTGCAGTGAACGTGTCCTGCCCATGCAGGCATTAGCGTTGGGGGCGTTGAACTCGTCAGCGAAACGGGGGCCATAGTGGTGTGCGCTTTTTGAAACGGTATTGGATCTGGGGCAGGCAGCAGCGCAACGGCCTCGCCCGATCCCCTTGGCTGACAGGTGATATGTGAATACTTTTATCCCACTGGACAAAGTTGAAAGTATAGATTTGCAGGATTACCACGAGGTCTGGCTGACCACGTCGGAAACCTGGCCGCAAGACCCGGCGACGGTTCACCGCAAGTGCCTGTGGCGCCAGGATCGCCAACTGACCGGCGATGTTGAAATCGACGGCGTGTATTTTGAAAACCTTCCGCACCTGTGGCTGCGGGTGGACGATCTCGACGATCAGCAGGACATCGACCTCGTCATCGAGAAGCTCAAGGGGCGCATTGAAGCGTTGAATCTCAAGGGCGAGTTCTACCCCGCCGAGCTGCCTGCTTCGACCGTGCCCCATAAGGACGAAGACGAAATCAATAAAGACCTGCGCAGTTAATTCGCTTTACCCCCCCGCTTTTCTGACACGCGCCGCTGCTGATCTTCAGCGCGGCGCTGTTCATTTCTCTGCCGCACCCCTCCCTGCCTGCCCTCCTTCCGAAAACCCGCCAATAAATAACGTGTCTTTGAACGTCCCCAAAAGGGAAACAATGAGTCTCCATTAAGGCTAATTGTTCCTTTATCGTTTAGTCCGTACATTCACTCCCAAGCCAGCCGAGACAGCTCGAGACGCTGACCGGCCATTCAAATCCTTCCGCCTTGCACGTGAGCCCTTATGAACACTCTGACCAAAACCCTGACCGCCACCCTCCTCGCCCTGTCTGTCAGCCAGGCTTTTGCGGCCGAAACCGCAGTGCCTGAGCACCAGACCCAGGCGTTCCTGAACGCACTGGCGGCAGGTGGCGGCACGCCGCTGGAACAGCTCAGCCCGAAGGACGCCCGAGCGGTACTGACCGGTGCGCAGAATTCGGTGAAAGTGGATCTGAGCGGCACGCAGGTCAGCGAAAAAACCATCAAGGCCGACGGTCAGAGCATCAAGCTGACGATCGTCCGCCCGGCCAACGTCAAAGGTGAGCTGCCGGTGTTCATGTTCTTCCACGGTGGCGGCTGGGTGCTGGGCGACTACCCGACCCACGCCCGTTTGATTCACGATCTGGTGGTGGGCTCGGGTGCCGTGGCGGTGTATGTGGATTACACGCCGTCGCCGGAAGCGCATTACCCGACGGCGATCAATCAGGCCTATGCCGCCACCCAGTGGGTCGCCGAACACGGCAAGGAAATCAATGTGGATGGCTCGCGTCTGGCCGTGGCCGGCAACAGCGTCGGCGGCAACATGGCCGCGGTGGTGGCGCTAATGGCCAAGGAGCACAACACACCGAAGCTACGCTTCCAGTTGCTGCTGTGGCCGGTGACCGACGCCAATTTCGACACCGGTTCGTACCAGCAATACGCCGAGGGGCATTTCCTGACCAAAAACATGATGACCTGGTTCTGGGACAGCTACACCACCGACGCCAGACAGCGCGCCGACATCCACGCCTCGCCATTGCGCGCCACCACCGAACAGCTCAAAGGCCTGCCGCCTGCGCTGGTGCAGACCGCCGCTCTGGATGTGCTGCGCGATGAGGGCGAAGCCTATGCCCGCAAACTGGACGCCGCCGGTGTCGACGTTACCGCGGTGCGCTACAACGGCATGGTCCACGACTACGGCTTGCTGAATCCGCTGAGCAACATTCCCGAAGTCAAGGCGGCCATGCGTCAGGCGGCGGGCGAGCTGAAGGCTCACTTGAACTGAGTCACCGGTCGTCACCTGTTTTGCAGGGTGGCGGCCGACGCCTTCCCGGCTAAAGCCGGTCCCACTAAGTGCACACGATCCTGCAGTGGTCTAATTTCCCCGGACACCTCGATAAGTGGAAAATAGATTTATCGAGGAGTTTTTCATGAACAGAAAACGCAAAAGGTTTGATGACAGCTACAAGTTGGAAGTCGTAAAGATGGTCAAGGATCAGGGCCTG
>NZ_DASVUM010000264.1:0-30515 GCF_036387035.1 Pseudomonas sp.
ACGCTTCACCGTTCACGCTAAGCAGATCGCCGCTGGCGTTATCGAGGTTGATGCGCATGTCGAAAAGGCCAGAACCGGAGAGGCTGCCAAGCGAAAGCGAATGAAAGCCGTCGCCGGTGAAACCGACGCTGCCGCCATCCAACGACATCAGGCCAATTTCGCTCGACCTGCTCATAAGCCATCTCGAGTCGTAACCGATGGCCATTGAATTGATTCCAAATAGATTACCGGCAAGTCTTGCTCCGGTGATCAGCTTGACATCCAACACACTGCTCGAATCGGAATGTAATTCCCCCTGCAGCACGCTTCCATCTACGGTGAATGAGACAAGGCCGCCTTCCACGACCTCCAGAAGCCGGCCGTTACCTGCGATCAGGTTTGCACCGTTTTTTATAACGATGTCGGTAAAAGCGTCGCTACCCAAGACATTTTCAACTTTAAGTGCTGCGCCTTCGATTGACTGTACAGTCGCTTGGTCAATTACGAGGCTACCGACATTGAAAGTCGTAGCGTGTCCGGCAACTCTTCCAGACGAAATATATGCGCCGTTCTGTAGCCCCACCACGTCGCTTCCTTGGCCAATGTTCAACCTTCCGCCAAATACGCCAGCCCCCCACCCATACCCAGACGCACCGGATTTCAACGCGCTTACAGAAGACCTCGATATGTTGACGGTTCCGAGCGCCACTGCGCTTACGGCTAAGCCTCCACCGTCGATTAAGCTATCGGCAATGTTTCCAACGCCACCCTCCTGGACGACAACACCGACCTGTGCGCCGCCATGGACAGTGGAATCTTTAACATCCAACCACTTTCCAGCAACGATACCGCTTCTTACCAGGCCGCCATCATGGATGACGATAGTCCCGCCATATGCCGTAACCCTATCAACCGTTGCACCTGCGACATCCAATTTTCCGAATGGACCAATGACATAAGAGTCTGGTGCATCTTCCGGCCCCAGATAAATAGAGCCATTGCCAATATCCACCCTTTCAAGCAATGACGCAGCAACGTGCACATTTGCAAGCACACCTACAACACCTAAGCCCAATGACGTCACGATTCGACGTTCCATAAAATATCTCACAGCAAACGCTCCTAGAATGAATGGCGATCATAGGAGCACTTTCTGCGATGAAAAAACTTTCAGACCATGTATCGCATAGTCCAATTCTCTTTTAACGGGTTATTTCTCCTACAGATCCGATCCTCCTACGTCGTAGGAAACTTCCTAGATATTCATTCAGCTCAAAATTCACAAATAAGCGCCTATGAAATGGTTGACAAAGACCCGCAAACTCTATTGCTTCAATAGCACTGAAAGACAAGAAATCTACTTTCGGAAACGAGGGCTCCGCCAATAACCTTCGTTAAAGCAGGGCCCTACACAGTCAATTAAAGAAACGATCAAAGGTGATGCAAATGTGCAAACGGAAATTATTTTCAACGGCTAAACGTCCTTCGACATTTCGAAGCGCGGAACTGGAATTACCAGCCCCGTACATCCCGCTGGCTGACCCGGTTGACGGATTGATTAAAACAGAAGATTTACGGGCTGACGTCATTGTTCAGGTTACTGTTTGGGAGGGCGCCAAGCCAAACGATTCACTGCACTTGACCCTTAACGGACTAACGGTCGGAGCAGAATTCACCTTGGACGCGCCCATTGAGGGAGCAATTATTGAGCTCAAAATCCCTGTCGACACGGCGTTGACGAATGATGGCCTCTATAAAGTGAAGTATGTAACCCGTTCGTTTCCCGGCGGTAATACGGCAGAGTCGCTAGCGATCGACTTGAAGGTGGATAGAACCGCACCGGGCGCGCATCAGCTCGGGTACATGGACTTCCCAGACGAGGCGAAAGACGGTCTCACAGCTGTGGAACTGGAAGCTATGGGCAACACGCTGACAGGCCGAATCTATGGATATACCGGTCTGACCAGCGGGGATACCATCTTCACCTACTGGGGCAACATTCCGGGGCCAGAGATTTTACTCACCGGGAACGAAGATGGTGACACGCCCATTGAAGTGCCTTTTGGGAAAGAGTTCTTAATCTCGCTTGGGAACAATCCGGGCGCCACATCCTACAAGATCAAAGACCGAGCGGGTAATCTTTCAGCGCCTTCCAGGGAAGTGACAATTCCGTTGTTCCTGACGGAAGTCATCACCGACTTGGCGCCTCCAGTTATTGAAAGCTATGACGGGCTCATCGATTATTCCGATGCACTAAACAATGTCAACGTGGGCATCCCCTCCGCCCCTATTTTCCAGGATGGGGATCAGGTTCTTCTTCGCTGGGGTGGAGTCTCAGTGGGTCCCTACCCAGTAAACGCGAAGGATCTTGCCCAAGAGTTCGTCTTGGTGTTCGAAATTGTTTATTCAACAATTGCAGAAGCGGGTAATGGATCACGACAATTGCGTTATGACGTCCTGCGCGGTGGACAGGTGCTAGGTGTTTCAGAAACGGCTGACATCAATGTCAATATCGAACTACCCGTCCCGGGGACTCTCGAGAAACCCACTGTAAAGGGTGGCAGCAGTACGCCAAGCGCCGAAGACAACTTGATTGACGAAGACGACTTCGAGTTGGATGCTACCGCCATCATAAACTGGAACGAAGATTTCGACGCGGGCGAGTCTATCCAAATTTACTGGGCCGGCCAAGAGGCATTAATCTCCCCCTACATCATCACCAACTCTGATAGTGCTGCTGGGCGCCCCCTCCTTCTGACAATTAAAAATTCTTTCTTTAAGCCGCTCGGAACCGGCACGGATATCCGCGTTTACTACACCGTCTCACAGCCGGGTAACCCGAACCGGTCCATCTCAGCTGAACGTGGAATTATCGTCCGATCCAAAGATGAGCTGCCAGGAGGCGCGGACGGTCTGGACGCTCCAGAATTTGAGCAACTCAACGCTAACGGAGCTATTAACAGGGAAAACTCTGAAAATGGAGCTCCTGTTTATATAAAACCTTACTTGAACATTAGCACAGGGCAGACAATCGTTTATACGTATGAGGCCTACAGCGACCTCGTAGCCAAGGAACTAAGGTTCACCTGGACACATACATCGCCCCCTCTCACTGAGGAGAATGTCGTCAAAGGGTATCGATTTTCGGTACCCCGCCATGAACTAATGCGCCACTGCTACGGCCATGCTGAAGCAACGTTTCAGGTGCTCAGTGATAAAGGCACAGGTAACTCGCTAAAAGCGAACGCTTACGTAGACCTCAGGGTCGGTGGTGTTTGTAACGCTTAATTTACCGGCGGGCTTAAGGCCCGCCATCTTTTGAAGGAAATACTCACGTGCAAACGAATAACAACTTCACGCTCCCTAACCCTACAATTTTGAGTTATGACCATGCGGGTATCGGTGATGTTGATGTAGCTGACCCCTCAAAATCGCTGGAAGTCCTAGTGGGACCTTTAAAGCTTAGCCCAAAGGACAAAATTGAACTTTACTGGGGAGCCAACGAGGACCCCGTATCGTCTTACACTCACACCTCTGATTCAGACATTAGCGACGGAATCTTTACGCTACTGGTTGAGACTCAATGGATTAAACCCGGCTTGATAGACGTTAGGTATGTCTACACCCCATTCCCGTCAGCAATCCCTGAGTTGTCCAATGTCATCCAGGTTGTGGTCAAGCTCGACATTCCAGGTGGAAAGGACCCGAATCCAGCTACCCCGTACGAAAACGAAGCCCTCGCAACCCCCGTCATCTCGCCACCCGGCGTCATCACCTCTCCTGAAGGCGTCTCCGTTGAAATCCCGCCATATGCAAACATGGCCGTCGGCGACGACGTCAAATTGTCATGGCATGGACAATTTATTCGGATGGTGATCATGAATGAGGCTGAGGTCGGGAAACCCCTCGTCATTCAGGTGCCCAAAGGCGCTATCGAATTCGCGGGCAGTTCGGACATGATCGAAGTCCGCTACGAAATCCGCGACATCGTAAACAACTGGTCGCGTTGGTCCTTGCCAACCTATGCGCAGGTGGAAATTGGACGGGATACTCTACCCGCGCCGGTCGCACCGCAGGCGCCTGACATGGAACTCGATCTTGAAAAGCTGGATGGCGCATCCGTCCAGATTCTGGTGCTTTCAAACCCGCAAATCGCCAAAAATGATGAGGTCATGCTGTCTGTAGAGCGCGAAACTGGCACAGGCATGCCTCTGCCTACCTACCGAACGACGAAAGTAGTTCAGAACCCGTTCGGGTTTCTGGACTTTTCGATCCCGAACGATCTTTTCGTGCCTATCAGCCAAGGTCGCGCGCGGATCAAGTATCGAGTGATGAAAACCACCGGCCAGGCATTGTTATCAAAAAATCTACCGCTGAAAATCACTGGGAAGATGATGGAACTGGATCTGCCGCGGATTCCCGTGGCCGAGCAAAACGAAGGGGTACTGGATCCGACTGCTCATAATGTGTTGGTCGAGGTTCCACCTTATTACTTCATGCTTCCCGGCCATGATGTGAACCTGGTCTGGATGGGCAAAACGGCCAGCGGCGCGAACGTCATGCATGAAGAGCGTAAGAATCTCAGCAATGCAGACATCGGCAACACATTGCAGTACGCCATTCCTGACACGAAGGTAAGCGCACTGGCAGGCGGTTCTTTAGAGGTCTACTACACCGTCACTTCATTCGAGCGGGAGTTTTTCAAGTCACCGATCCTGAACGTTCTGGTCGGGGATGACACCGGCGTATCCTTTTCAGCGCCTTCCATCGACGAACTTGGCAGCAGCGGCGTATTGGACCCTGCGAATATCGCGCTTGAAGCCACCGTACGTATCGCACGGTATCCAGGCATGGCAGAGAATGACCAAGTCACACTGCACTGGGACGGCCAAGGATCAAGTGGCAGCTACAGTGACTTCACTGTGATCAACAGTGGCACCGTCAGCAGAGAGGTGATCTTCAGGGTCAACAAACGTTACGTCGAGGCCAATACCAACAGTGATGTGACCGCTTGGTACGAAGTCGACAGAGGGACGCAGAAATTCGTTTCAGCGCAACTGAGGTTCCGAGTGGGAAGCATGGCATACGCGCCATTGCCTATCCCCGTTATTCAGGAAGCCAAGGGCAATGTGCTTGATCCAGCTGATGCGCTGAATGGGGCTACGGTTTTGATTGCTGCAAGCGCCTACCTGGAATCAGGGGATGAGGTCGAAACCCGTTGGAGCGGTCCAAAAGGTAGCGAGACCAAGCATAAAGTCATCACCGCTGAGGAAGCAGGACGCGATTTGCCAGTCTTATTCGCGGCTCAGCTGGTAAGTGCCAACGACGGGCAAACGGTAGATATTTCATACGCCGTCCAACGTGCCGGTGGAATTCAGCAATCCGATACCGTGAGCCTGCAAATCATGAGTACGGTGCTTGAATTGCCAGCGCCCACCATGGACTCCGTAAGCGCCGACGGCATT
This sequence comes from Pseudomonas sp., assembly GCF_036387035.1. Lineage (GTDB taxonomy): Bacteria > Pseudomonadota > Gammaproteobacteria > Pseudomonadales > Pseudomonadaceae > Aquipseudomonas. The sequence continues at coordinate 5,445 of NZ_DASVUM010000264.1, forward strand.
GTGCGCCCTTCACTGATCCCGGAATCCGGGGCTACCGTTCGAGTGAGCTACCGAGACATGGCGCCCGATGATCAGGTTACCGTTCGCTGGTCGAGTGTTACGACGTATGACACACCCGCGCAAACGGTCGGCACTCAGGGTGTTCTGATTTTTAATGTACCGAAAGCACAAATTACTGCGGCGCAAGGCAGCTCGGCGAATGCGAGCTACATTGTGACCCGCAATGCCGTGCCACGGTCCTCCGAAGAGTTGGCTCTGAATGTTCTAAAAGGGTTGGAGTTTGATACCTCACCCGCAACGCTGAGTGGCAAGATTTACCTGCTGCCGGCCTATACCGATCTTCTTCCGGTCTTTCCAAACGGGACGACGGTCACGCGCGTAGCAAGCGGCGGCAAGCCACCTTATACGTACTCATCGAGTATGCCCAACGTGGCACATGTTGACGCTGCGGGCCTCGTTTCTGTCCGAAGCAGAGGCGGCGCCATCATTACGGCAACCGATGCGTCGGGAGAGAGCAAAAGCTTTACCGTTTCGGTCACCGGCGTCATCGAATGCCACGGCCTGGGCTCCGGCAATTACACCCAAGTGTCCAACGCCGCCAGCCGCATCGGCGCGCGCATCCCGAGCATTCACCAACTGATCGAGATCTACAACGCCTACGGCAATCGCTGGCCCATGGGCAACGCCAATTACTGGTCGTCCACCGTCGCCAAGAACGTGTTCGGTGCGAAGTGGTATTACGTGAAGAACCTCAACACCGGCAAGGATTACAAGTTGCTGCACATCAACTCCAGCCTTGGCGTCGCGATTCGCTAATGCGCTAATGCGCTAATTCGCTAATACCAAATTCACGCGCTCCAGCCAGCTTCAACCTGGCCTCAAAGATGTAAGCAGCGCCCAGTTCAAAGACGTCGTCGCCAGACGGCGTCTTAAAAGCGCGCAGCACATGCCCGACGGTCTGTTCGAGCGGGTCTGTGGGACAAGCGCCGACGAGCCCCCTATCCGATCACGCGACGCGCCATAAGCTCAGCAATCTCCTGCATGCACGCCTCAACACTGAGGCCCGACGACTTCAATGGCTTGAGGTCATGGTTGGCAGTCGGCACCCAGTGCACCTCGATGCTTTCTGACAGCGCATACCCCTCCACAGCTTCTCGATTGCCCAACGCATCGCGTTCGCCCTGAACGATCAGCGTCGGCGTGCGCAACTCCGCCAAGTGTGCGACCCGTGGCTTCTCGGGTTTACCCGCCGCATAGAACGGATAGCCCAGGCAGAACAACCCATCGGCGCCCACGTCGTCGGCGATGACGCTGGCCATGCGCCCGCCCATGGATTTGCCGCCCATAGCCACTCTACCGCTGACGCCGCCACGCACGGCGGCGTACACCTCGTGCCAACACTCCAGCAGCTTCGCCTGGGGATTGGGCGGTCGTCTGCGTCCGTCGATGCGGCGCTGGGCCATGTAGGGGAATTCAAAGCGCAGCACGCCGACACCCAAGGCCGCCAGACGCGTGGCGATGCTGTTCATGAAATCGCTGTCCATCGGCGCGCCCGCGCCGTGGGCGAGAATCAGCGTCGCTGGCGCGTCCGCGGCGGGCCCGGTGGGGGCGTCCCAGATCCAGCCGTGTGCCTGCGCAAGCTCCCCGCAATGGTCCACCGTGCGCTTCGCTGTTTGTCCTGTGCCCATGAAAGTCTCTTTCTCTTCACTCATTAACCATCCGCATGATCGAGCGGACGTCTCGGCGGCCATTATGCGACAACAGCGGGGCCGCCTACTGCCTTACGCCCTTATCCAACCGACAGCGAGGGTTCAGGTGCACAGGGTTAGTCTGCTTTTGCACTTCGGCAAGAAGCACCGAACCTGAGCGCCCCAACCCGCACACAACCGGGCGGTTTCATTGACGGAATATGCTTTTTTGTCCGCTCCGGACGATCACCCGTGACGATCGCCGGCCTTTCTGCGAGCTCGGGCCAAATTTTTTTGCGCAGATAAAAGTGTCAATGTCAGCGGCTTTTTGTATACAACTTTGGCACCGAAACGCTCTCTCAATGCACAGGAACGGCAGGCAGAGAACCGTTTCAGCTATCTCCGGAAATGGTTGATCGCCGCGTCCTCCCAAGGACGCGGCAACTTCCTGTCGAGCGCGGCCAAGTGTCGCAGGCGCTGTTCCAAAGCCTTCCCTCCGCGTGAAATCGCGTCTAAGCTGTGCCCGCACAGTGGACCGGCGACAGCTAGCCACAGGCCAAGCAACACGATTGTGCCCGGCAACGCAGCCCTCTTGCAGACAAACAGCCCCAGCGCTGTTTTCACCCGCAGGGTTGTATCCAATCCCTCCCACTCACGCGCGCGATCCAGCTCGACCTGTCTTCCTTCCTCAGACCACTTCGCCAGACTCATCTTGCGCATCGGCGCCGGGCGTCTGCGTGCACCGCATCCCTCGCCTCCGTTGACCCGGCATCACGCCACTGCGTGACGGGTTACGCGCGATCAAAGGTGCGGCTGTGACCACTACTAATAAAATACACACCGTGGAACCTGACATGAGCACAGCATTCAGCCCGACTGCTTATAACTACAAGGTCGTCCGCCAGTTCGCCATCATGACGGTGGTCTGGGGCATCTTCGGCATGGGCCTGGGCGTCTTCATCGCCGCGCAGCTCGTGTGGCCCGACCTGAATTTCGGCCTGCCGTGGACGACCTTCGGTCGACTGCGCCCCCTTCATACCAATCTGGTGATTTTCGCCTTCGGCGGCTGTGCGTTGTTCGGCACCTCCTATTACGTCGTCCAGCGAACCTGCCAGGCCCGGCTGATCTCCGACGGCATGGCAGCCTTTCATTTCTGGGGCTGGCAGGCGGTGATCGTCGGCGCCATCGTCACGCTGCCGATGGGCTACACCACCACCAAGGAATACGCCGAACTGGAGTGGCCGATTGCGATCCTGCTGGCGATTGTCTGGATCACCTACGGCGCGGTGTTCTTCGGCACCATCGTCAAACGCAAGACCAAACACATTTACGTGGCGAACTGGTTTTACGGTGCGTTCATCGTGGTGACGGCGATGCTGCACATCGTCAACCACATCTCGCTGCCGGTGAGCCTGTTCAAGTCGTACTCAGCGTATGCGGGTGCCACCGACGCCATGATTCAGTGGTGGTACGGGCACAACGCCGTAGGCTTTTTCCTCACCACCGGCTTTCTCGGGATGATGTATTACTTCGTGCCGAAGCAGGCCGAGCGCCCGATCTATTCCTATCGCTTGTCCATCGTGCATTTTTGGGCATTGATCACCCTGTACATCTGGGCCGGCCCGCATCACCTTCACTACACCGCTCTGCCGGACTGGGCGCAATCGCTGGGGATGGTGATGTCGATCATCCTGCTGGTGCCTAGCTGGGGCGGCATGATCAACGGCATGATGACCCTCTCGGGCGCCTGGCATAAATTGCGCACCGACCCGATTCTGCGCTTCCTGGTGCTGTCGCTGGCGTTCTATGGAATGTCGACGTTCGAGGGGCCGATGATGGCGATCAAGACCGTCAACTCGCTGTCCCACTACACCGACTGGACCATCGGCCATGTCCATGCCGGCGCTTTGGGCTGGGTGGCGATGATCTCCATCGGCGCCGTCTACCACATGATCCCGAAACTCTACGGCCGTGCGCAGATGCACAGCGTCGCGCTGATCAACACGCACTTCTGGCTCGCCACCATTGGCACCGTGCTCTATATCGCGGCGATGTGGGTCAACGGCATTACCCAGGGGCTGATGTGGCGGGCGATCAATGACGACGGCACCCTCACCTACTCGTTCGTCCAGGCGTTGCAGGCCAGTCACCCGGGTTACATCGTGCGCGCGCTGGGCGGAGCGATTTTCGCCAGCGGCATGCTGTTCATGGCCTACAACGTGTTCCGCACCATTCGCGCAGCGAACACCGAAGAAGCCCAAGCCGCCGCGCAGATTGCTGCCGTAGGGGCCCACTGATGATCAAGCACGAAGCACTGGAAAAGAACATCGGCCTGCTGTTGATCTTCATGGTCCTCGCCGTGGCGGTCGGGGGGCTGACCCAGATCGTTCCGCTGTTCTTTCAGGACGTGACCACCCTGCCCGTCGAAGGCATGACGCCGCGCCCGGCGCTGGAACTCGAGGGCCGCGACGTCTATATCGCCAACGGCTGTGTCGGTTGCCATTCGCAGATGATCAGGCCGTTTCGCGCTGAAACCGAACGTTACGGGCATTACTCCGTGGCCGGCGAAAGCGTCTGGGATCACCCCTTTCTGTGGGGTTCCAAACGCACCGGGCCGGACCTCGCCCGGGTCGGCGGCCGGTATTCGGATGACTGGCACCGTGCGCATTTGTACAACCCGCGCGACCTGGTGCCGGAGTCGATCATGCCGGCCTACCCCTTCCTGGCGGAGAACCCACTCGACGGCACATTGACCGGCAAGAAGATGGAGGTGCTGCGCAGTCTCGGCGTGCCGTACACCGATGCCGACATTGCCGGCGCGAGCGACGCGGTGAAGGGCAAGACCGAAATGGATGCGCTGGTGGCCTACCTTCAGGGCCTGGGCACTCTCATCAAGAGCAAACGGTGATCGCCATGGACATGGGAACCATTCGAGGCCTGGGCACCATTATCGTGATGGTGGCTTTTATCGGTTTGGCGCTGTGGGTGTACAGCCCACGGCGCAAGAAGGAATTCGACGATGCAACGCTTTTGCCGTTCGCCGACGACCCCGAGGCCATCGAGCCGCTCAGACAAGCGCAAGCTCAGGCCAACAAAGGTGGCCAGGGCCCGGCCGCCAGGAGCAACGACGCATGAGCACGTTCTGGAGCATTTACGTCACGGTACTGACGCTGGGCACGATCTTCGCGATGGGCTGGCTGCTGCTCGCCACACGCAAGGGCCAGCGCGCCGACGCCACCGATGAAACCGTCGGCCACGCCTACGACGGCATCGAGGAGTACGACAATCCGCTGCCCAAGTGGTGGTTCTGGTTATTCATCGCCACCCTCGTTTTCGCGCTGGGCTATCTGGCGGCCTACCCAGGCCTGGGCAACTGGACCGGCCTGCTGCCGGGCTACGACTACGCCGACAGCGATAAGAAAATCGGCTTTTCCGACGGCGCAACCGGCTGGAGCGGCGTCCACGAGTGGGAAAAGGAGATGGCACAGGCGCAGGCGCGCTATGGGCCGATCTTCGCCCGCTTCGCCGCGATGCCCATCGAAGAGGTGGCCAAAGACCCGAAAGCGCTGGAGATCGGTGCCCGGCTCTTCGCGTCCAACTGCTCGGTCTGCCATGGTTCCGATGCGAAGGGCGCCTATGGGTTTCCCAACCTGACCGACGCCGACTGGCGCTGGGGCGGCGATCCGCAGGCCATCAAAACCACCCTCATGAACGGCCGCCATGCGGTCATGCCGGCGTGGGGCGCGGTGATCGGCGATCAAAGCGTGCGCGACGTGTCGGCTTATGTGCTGACACAACTGGATGGGCGCACGCTGCCCGCTGATGCCAACGCCGACCCGGCGGCGGGTCAGAAAATCTACGCCACCACCTGCGTCGCCTGCCACGGCCCGCAAGGCAAAGGCGTTGCCGCATTGGGCGCGCCAGACCTGACCCGCCCCGGCGCGTTTATCTACGGTGCCAGCTTTGCGCAACTGCAGCAGACCATCCGCTACGGCCGCCAGGGCCAGATGCCCGGACAAGCGCAGCTGCAAGGCAACGACAGGGTGCATGTGCTGGCGGCCTACGTTTATAGCCTGTCCCACGGGGAGACCGAGGCGCAAACGAAGGAATGAAGCATAACGCCGTCGCACACGCTGATGATTCGGCCCCAGGGGCGCAGGACGCTGCCATGAGCAACCAGATACCGCTGCACAACGTCACGCCGCCGACGAAAAAGGACGGCGACACCTTCGACCTTTACGCGTCGCGGGAGAAGATCTACACCCGTGCGTTTACGGGCGTGTTCCGCAATCTGCGCCGCGCCGGTGGGTTGCTGCTGTTCCTGCTGTATTTCGGCACGGTCTGGCTTAACTGGGGCGAACATCAGGCGGTGTGGTGGAACCTGCCTGCACGCAAGTTCTACATCTTCGGTGCGACGTTCTGGCCTCAGGATTTCATTCTGCTGTCGGGCATCCTCATCGTCAGCGCGTTCGGCTTGTTCTTCGTCACCGTGTTCGCGGGGCGGGTCTGGTGCGGCTACACCTGCCCGCAAAGCATGTGGACGTGGGTGTTCATGTGGTGCGAGAAAGTCACCGAAGGCGACCGCCATCAGCGCATGAAACTCGACAAGGCGCCCATGAGCGGCCACAAATCCCTGCGCAAAACGGCCAAGCATTGCCTCTGGCTGCTGATCGGTCTGGTGACCGGGCTGACCTTCGTCGGCTATTTCTCACCCATCCGCGAACTGCTGGTGGATTTCTTCACCGGCCAGGCCGATGGCTGGTCGTATTTCTGGGTCGGTTTCTTCACCCTCGCCACGTACGCCAATGCCGGCTGGCTGCGCGAACAGGTCTGCATCCATATGTGCCCCTACGCGCGTTTCCAGAGCGTGATGTTCGACAAGGACACCCTGATTGTTTCCTACGACCCACGGCGGGGTGAGCCACGGGGCACACACAGAAAAGACACAGACCACAAAGCCCAGGGCCTGGGCGACTGCATCGATTGCACGATGTGTGTGCAGGTCTGCCCCACCGGCATCGACATTCGCGACGGCCTGCAGATCGCCTGCATCGGCTGCGCCGCGTGCGTCGACGCCTGCGACTCGATCATGGACAAGATCGAGTTACCGCGCGGGTTGATCAGCTACACCACCGAGCACAACCTTTCCGGGCAGGTTACCCATACACTGCGGCCCCGGCTTATCGCCTACGCGGTTGTGCTGCTGGCGATGATCGGCGTGCTCACCAGCGGCTTTTACACGCGCCCACTGGTGGGCCTGGATGTCAGCAAAGACCGCGCTTTGTACCGTGAAAACGCCGAGGGCCGGATCGCCAACGTCTACAGCCTGAAGGTGATGAATAAAGATCAGGTCGACCACACTTACGTGCTGGACGCCACCGGGCTGCCGGACCTGAAGCTGCACGGCCGTCGCGACATCAAGGTGCCAGCTGGCGAGATCATCAGCCTGCCAGTGGAGCTGTCGGTCGCGCCCGAGCACGTGCCGCCAGGCAGCCGGGAGGTCATTTTCACCCTCAGGGACATCGAAAACAGCGACACCGAAGTCCACACCCAGAGCCGTTTCGTCGGCCCGTCCATCCGCTGAGAGAGGCCGGAAATGACCGCAGTCACCGCAGCACGTCCATGGCACCGACACTTATGGCCATGGATCATCATCGGCGTTCTGGCCTGCTCGGTGGCGTTGACCCTGGCCATGGTCACCATCGCCGTCACCCACCCGGACAACCTGGTCACTGACAATTACTACGAAGCCGGAAAAGGCATCAATCGCGCCCTTGACCGTGAACTGCTCGCGCACGGCCTGAACCTGCACGCCCGCGTCGGCCTTGACGCGCTCACCGGCGAGGTCGATGTGCAACTGACCGGCGCCAGTCAGCCGGAAGCCCTGGTCCTGAATCTGATCTCCCCGACCCAACCCGCCAGGGACCGCAAGGTGGTGCTGGCGCGCAACCCGTCGCAACCGGGGCGCTACGTCGGGCAGTTGAGGGACGGGGTCGAGGGCCGGCGCTTCGTCGAACTCCTGGGGGTGGAGGACGGCAAGACCTGGCGGTTGTTCGAAGAAGAACGGATCGTGCCCGGGCAAGCGCTGACGCTGGGCGACGAGCCGATTCAAGGCGCGGACAGGCATTAACGTGAACGCCACTGAACCGACAGCCACTGACGTGGCCAGTCACTTGGCAGCCACTGATGGAGTGGCCAATGATGGACCACGCCTCTGCTACCACTGCACGTTGCCGGTCCCGGCGGGCGGTCGCTTCATCGCCTCGGTGCTGGGCCAGACGCGGGAGTTTTGCTGCCCCGGTTGTCAGGCCGTGGCCCACGCGATCGTCGCCGGCGGTCTGGAGGGCTACTACCTGCATCGCAGCGAAGCGGCCATCAATGCTCAAACATTACCGACGCCCCCGGCCGACGAAGAGGCGCTGTACGACCGGCCCGACGTCCAGGCGCCCTTTGTCCGGCATGAAACCGCCGCCGGCGATGTGGCGGAAACCACGCTGTTGATCGAAGGCATCACCTGTGCGGCGTGCGGCTGGTTGATCGAACGTCACCTGCGCACCTTGCCCGACGTGGTCGAGGCGCGGCTGAATCTTTCCAGTCATCGCTTGCACTTGCGCTGGCATGACCGGTCATTGCCCTTGAGCGAGGTGCTGTCCGAGCTGCGCAGCATCGGTTACGCCGGCCATCCTTATCAGGCGGACAAGGCGACCGAGCAACTGGCCCGGGAAAACCGCCGCACCCTGCGACAGCTGGGCGTTGCCGGGCTGCTGTGGTTCCAGGCAATGATGGCGACCATGGCGACCTCGCCTGAATTCAACCTCGACCTGAGCCCGGAAATGCACACGATCCTGCGCTGGGTGGCGATGTTTCTGACGACGCCGATCGTGTTTTACAGCTGCGCGCCGTTCTTCAAAGGTGCGCTGCGTGACCTGCGCAGCCGTCAACTGACCATGGACGTTTCGGTTTCGCTGGCCATCGGCGCGGCGTACCTGGCGGGTATCTGGACAGCGGTGACTGGCGTGGGCGAATTGTATTTCGACGCGGTTGGCATGTTCGCGTTGTTCCTGCTCACCGGCCGCTACCTCGAACGCCGCGCCCGGGAACGCACCAGCGCAGCAACGGCGCAACTGGTCAACCTACTGCCGGCCTCCTGCTTGCGGCTGAACGCGGACGGCCAGACCGAACGCATCCTCACCGATCAATTGCGCCTGCACGATCACGTGCTGGTGCACCCCGGCGCACTGCTGCCGGCAGACGGCCGGATCATCGAGGGGCGGTCGAGCATCGACGAGTCGCTGCTCACCGGCGAGTCCCTGCCTCAGCCCCGTCAACCTGGAGACGCCGTCACCGCCGGCACCGCCAACGTGCAAAGCGTGTTGACCATCGAAGTGCTCGCCCTTGGCCCAGACACGCGGCTTTCTGCTGTGGTACGTCTGCTGGAACGCGCGCAATCGCAGAAGCCGCCCCTGGCGCAGATGGCGGACCGCGCGGCAAGAGGGTTTCTGCTGATTTCGCTGTTGCTGGCGGCCTGCGTCGGCGTGGTCTGGTGGCAGCTCGATGCCGGTCGTGCGTTCTGGATTGTCTTGGCGATGCTGGTCGCCACCTGCCCTTGCGCCTTATCGCTGGCGACGCCAACCGCGCTGACGGCCGCCACCGGTACGTTGCACCGACTCGGGCTGCTGCTGACGCGGGGCCATGTGCTGGAGGGGCTGCACCGGATCGACACAGTCATCTTCGACAAAACCGGCGCACTGACCGAAGGGCGCCTCACCCTTAGGGCCATCCGCCCCCTCGGGCCCTTGAGCCGTGACGACTGTTTGAGCCTGGCGGCGGCGCTGGAAAGCCGTTCCGAACACCCGATTGCCCAAGCGTTCGGCAAGACGCCACTCGTGGCTGAAGCGGTCGTCGCCACGCCGGGCTTGGGTCTGCAAGGTCAAGTGAACGGGCGCCTGCTGCGCATCGGCCAGCCGGCGTTTGTCTGCGCCTTGTCCGGCGCCGCCGTGCCATCGATGCCGGATGAACCCGGCCAGTGGCTGCTGCTGGGGGATTCCACCCACACCCTGGCCTGGCTGGTGCTGGATGACCGGCTGCGGGACGACGCTGCGGCTCTGGTCGATGCGTGCAGACAACGCGGCTGGAAGACCCTTTTGCTGTCCGGAGACAGCTCGCCCATGGTGTCCAGCGTCGCGGCCCGCTTGCAGATCGATGACGCCCGGGGCAGCCTGCGGCCGGAGGACAAGCTCGCGGTTCTGCAACAGCTGCGTGCCGAGGGCCGCAGGATTCTGGTGATCGGCGACGGGGTCAATGATGTGCCGGTGCTGGCCGCTGCCGACATCAGTATCGCCATGGGATCGGCCACCGATCTGGCCAAGACCAGCGCGGACGCGGTGTTGCTGTCCAATCGCCTCCTGGTACTGGTGGATGCCTTCGGCCTCGCCCGGCGTACCCGCCGCATCATTCTGGAAAACCTCGCGTGGGCCGCGCTGTACAACGGGCTGGTGCTGCCTTTCGCGGCGCTGGGCTGGGTGACGCCGTTGTGGGCGGCGGCGGGCATGTCGGTGAGTTCGCTGGTGGTGGTGCTCAATGCGCTGCGCCTGACGCGAATCAAAGCGCGACCTGCCGATCCGCTCCCTGCCGGCCCAAGCCGACCGGTGCCCGCTTGAACACGCCACTTAACCCGGAGGCCCGATGCCTGCGCTCTACCTCATGATCCCGGTGGCGCTGCTGATTGTGGCGGTGGCGATCTACATCTTTTTCTGGGCAGTGGACAGCGGTCAGTACGACGACCTGGACGGCCCGGCCCACAGCATTCTGTTCGATGATCTGGACCCGGGCCACGAAGCCGGGGTGGATGAGGCGTCGGGGAAAGATAAAGTGGACGATCATAAGGACCCGGCGCAATGAGTCCTGTCCGTGAAGCAGGATTCGACCAAGTGAACCCGGTCCCTGTGGGAGTGAGCGTGCTCACGAAGGCTAACTATCGAGCGCTGGATATCTGTCGGATGTACCGATCTCTTCGGGAGCAAGCTTGCTCCCCCAGTCCACGTGTCGGCAGCTACATCTGCGGTGTCGTCAGGCTTGATGCGATCCCCTGCCAGCGCGCGCTGGCCCGCGATGGCGCCGGCACAAAAGGCGCAGGACTTCCAGGTCTCGCCCATGTCTGACCTACTCACTCAACTTCTGCCCCAACTCCTTTCCGCCCTGGTGCTGGGCCTGCTTGGCGGCGGCCACTGCCTGGGCATGTGCGGCGGTCTGATGGGGGCACTCACGTTTGCCATTCCCAAGGAGCAGCGCGGACGACGGCTGCGCCTGCTGTTGGCCTACAACGCCGGACGTGTTTTCAGCTACGCCTGCGCGGGACTGCTGATGGGCATGCTCGGCTGGGCGGTCGCCAACAGCCCGGGGGCGATGCTGTTGCGGGTGATCGCCGGGTTGCTGATGGTCACTATGGGCCTGTACCTGGCCGGATGGTGGAGTGGCCTCACCCGCATCGAAGGCCTGGGCCGCGGGGTCTGGCGTTACCTGCAACCCTTGGCAAGCCGCCTGATGCCGGTGTCGAACGTGCCGCGCGCCTTGCTGCTCGGCGCGGTGTGGGGCTGGCTGCCCTGCGGTCTGGTTTACAGCACGCTGTTGTGGTCCGCGAGCCAGGGCAATGCGTTGCACAGCGCGCTGTTGATGCTCGCGTTCGGCCTGGGCACCTGGCCTGTGCTGCTGGCCACCGGGCTGGCGGCCGAGCGCATCACCGCCCTGCTCCGCCGACGCAGCGTGCGCGTGGCAGGCGGGCTGCTGGTGATTGTGTTTGGACTGTGGACCCTCCCCGGCCCGCATCAACGCTGGCTGATGGGGCATGGGCACGACTCGATGAATCATTCGATGAATCATTCGATGAATCATTCGACGAGCCACCCAATGGATCACTCGACGGATCATTCGATGGATCACTCTATGAATCCGTCAGGCACCGCAGACGAGTGACCGCCTTCCCGATCCATTGACCCAGATCAATGCCGTCTCCTGCGCGCGCCCTACACTCCCCGCACCGCCAGCCTTATCGGGAATGCCCGCATGCTCGACGACCTTCGTTGGGATTCTGAACTCATCCGCCGCTACGATCAGGCGGGGCCGCGTTACACCTCCTACCCCACCGCAGTGCAATTTCATACGCAGGTTGGCGCCTTCGAACTGCTGCATGCGCTGCGCGACAGCCGCAAGGCTTCGCGGCCGTTGTCGCTTTACCTGCACATCCCGTTCTGCGCCAACATTTGCTACTACTGCGCCTGCAACAAAGTCATCACCAAGGACCGCAGCCGTTCGCAGGCTTACCTGCAGCGCCTTGCGCGCGAAATCAGCCTGATCGCCGCCCATGTCGATGAGCGTCAGGTGGTCGAGCAGTTGCACTTGGGCGGCGGCACGCCCACCTTTCTCAGCCATGTGGAACTGCGTCAACTCATGGCTCACCTGCGCCAGCATTTCACCCTGCTCGACGACCACTCCGGCGACTATGGCATCGAGATCGACCCGCGCGAGGCAGACTGGTCGACCATGGGGATGTTGCGCGAGCTGGGCTTCAACCGCGTCAGCCTCGGCGTGCAGGATCTCGATCCGCTGGTGCAGCGGGCCATCAACCGTTTGCAGAGCCTGGACGAAACCCGCGCCATCGTCGAAGCCGCGCGCACTTTGCAGTTTCGCTCGGTGAACATCGACCTGATCTACGGCCTGCCGCTGCAAACGCCGGAAGGGTTTGCGCGCACTGTCGAGCAAGTGATTGCGCTGCAGCCCGACCGGCTCTCGGTGTTCAACTACGCCCACCTGCCTGAGCGTTTCATGCCGCAACGGCGTATCGACACCGCACAATTGCCCAGTCCGGCGCACAAGCTGGAGATGCTCCAGCGCACCGTCGAACAACTGACCGGCGCGGGCTACCGCTACATCGGCATGGACCACTTTGCGCTGCCCGATGACGACCTGGCCATTGCTCAGGAAGAGGGCACCCTGCAGCGCAATTTTCAGGGCTACACCACCCACGGTCACTGTGACCTGATCGGCCTCGGCGTCTCGGCCATCAGCCAGATCGGCGAGCTGTACGCGCAGAACACCAGCGCCCTGACCGCCTACCAGACGTTGCTCGCCAGCGACCAACTGGCCACCCATCGCGGTCTGCGCTGCAACGAGGATGACCAGCTGCGGCGCGCCATCATCGGCCAGTTGATCTGTCACTTCCGCCTGGATTTCGCCAGCGTCGAGCAGGCCTTCGCCATCGACTTTCGAGCGTATTTCAGCGAGCAATGGCCGCAGCTGCTGACCATGGCCAGGGACGGCCTGCTTGATCTGGACCTGAACGGCATCACTGTCACGCCCGCGGGTCGGCTGTTGGTGCGCTCGATCTGCATGGTGTTCGACGCCTACCTGGACGCACAAAACCGTCAGCGATTTTCCCGCGTGATATAGAAATTATCCGCCCGGCGCGGAGGAATCATTTCTGGCCATGGAAGGCGACTGGTAGTCGCAAGGCTGACCGCTGAGTTACCCTTACGACTTATGTGTGTTTCTGCAAAAGGAATTACCCCGATGTCTGAGCCAGTCAAACTGCGCGCTCATACCCAGGCTCACTGCAAGGATTGCAGCCTGGCCCCGTTGTGCCTTCCGCTTTCCTTGAACCTGGAAGACATGGATGCACTGGACGAAATCGTCAAACGCGGCCGCCCCTTGAAGAAAGGCGATTTTCTGTTTCGCCAGGGCGACACCTTCGCTTCCGTCTACGCCGTGCGCTCCGGCGCGCTGAAAACCTTCAGCCTGAGCGACAGCGGCGAAGAGCAACTCACCGGCTTTCACCTGCCCAGCGAACTGGTGGGGCTGTCCGGGATGGACGCCGAGGCGTATCCCGTCACGGCGCAAGCCCTTGAGACCACCTCGGTCTGCGAAATCCCCTTCGAACGACTGGACGAATTGTCGGTGCAACTGCCGCAATTGCGTCGCCAGTTGATGCGGGTCATGAGCCGTGAGATCCGCGACGATCAACAGATGATGCTGCTGCTCTCGAAGAAAACCGCCGACGAGCGCATCGCCACGTTTCTGGTCAACCTGTCGGCGCGTTTCCGCGCCCGTGGCTTCTCTGCCAACCAGTTCCGCCTGAGCATGTCGCGCAACGAGATCGGCAACTACCTGGGGCTGGCGGTGGAAACCGTGTCGCGGGTGTTCACCCGCTTCCAGCAGAACGAATTGATCGCTGCCGAGGGCAAGGAAATCCACATTCTTGACCCGATCCAGCTCTGCGCGCTCGCCGGGGGATCGCTGGAAAGCTGATGCATCAAGGTCCGGGCGGGCTTAGACTGGCGTCTTTTGCGTCATGTCCTGCCCGAGATCCTTATGATTTTCGACGAATCGAGCTTCAAATCCCTCATCCGCCCCGTGGTGGACTTCCCCAAGCCCGGTGTGATTTTCCGTGACATCACGCCGCTGTTCCAGTCACCCAAGGCCCTGCGCCTGGTCATCGACAGCTTCATCCAGCGCTACATCGACGCCGACTTCAGCCATGTCGGCGTCATGGACGCGCGCGGGTTTCTGATCGGCTCGATCGTCGCCTACGAACTGAACAAGCCGCTGGTGCTGTTTCGCAAACAGGGGAAATTGCCGGCTGACGTGCTGGCCGAGGCCTATCAGACCGAATACGGCGAAGCGCTGCTGGAAGTCCACGCCGACAGCCTGTGCGATGGAGACTCGGTGGTGATGTTCGATGACCTGATCGCCACGGGTGGCACGCTGATCGCCGCCGCCAAGCTGATTCGCCGCATGGGCGCCAAGGTTCACGAAGCCGCTGCGATTATTGACCTGCCAGAGCTGGGCGGTTCACAACGCCTGCGCGACATGGAAATCCCGACGTTCTGCCTGACCCAGTTCGCGTTGACGGATAAGTAAAGCCTGGCATTCGATCAGGCTGCTGCGCCTCGTTATCACCTGATGAACCGGGTTCGCCAGCAAGCCGGCTCCTACAGGGTTTCGCGTCAATCAGACGTAGTGCATCGCGCCACTGTAGGAGCTGTCGGAGGTTACGACGGTGGCGAACGCGGTGCGTCAGCCGCGCGTTGTATTACGTGAAGGACCAAGTTCGCCAGCAAGCCGGCTCCTGCAGGGTTTCGCGTCAATCAGACGTAGTGCATCGCGCCACTGTAGGAGCTGTCGGAGGTTACGACGGTGGCGAACGCGGTGCGTCAGCCGGGCGTTGTATTACCTGAAGGACCGGGTTCGCCAGCAAGCGTGCTCCCACAGGGTTTTGGGTGAATCAGACGAAGTCTTTTTACAACTGAATCGGCTTGCGCCCTGCAAACGAGTGCGCCAGGGTGCCGCCGTCGACCAGTTCCAGCTCGCCACCCAACGGTACGCCGTGGGCAATGCGCGAAGTGATCAGGCCTTTGTGGGTGAGCAACTGGGCGATGTAGTGCGCGGTCGCTTCGCCTTCGACCGTCGGGTTGGTCGCCAGGATGACTTCCGTGAACGACCCCTGCTCCTCGATCCGCGCCACCAGTTGCGGGATGCCGATGGCTTCAGGCCCCAGACCGTCCAAGGGCGACAGATGACCCTTGAGCACAAAGTAGCGCCCTCGATAACCGGTCTGCTCCACCGCGTAGACGTCCATCGGGCCCTCTACCACGCACAGCAGCGTGTCGTCGCGCCGGACGTCAGCGCACTGCGGGCAGAGTTCTTCTTCGGTCAGGGTGCGGCACTGTTTACAGTGGCCGACGCCTTCCATCGCCTGACTCAGCGCCTGGGACAAACGCGAGCCGCCGCTGCGATCGCGCTCCAGCAACTGCAACGCCATGCGCTGGGCGGTTTTCTGACCGACGCCGGGCAGAATGCGCAGGGAGTCGATCAACTGGCGAATCAGGGGGCTGAAGCTCATTGGAGAAACGTCCGACAAAAACACGAGACGCGGTTTATACCCGCGCCTCTGATTACCGTCAAATCAAGGTCATGACACCTTGACCACCAGCTTGCCGAAGTTCTTGCCCTCGAGCAGGCCGATGAACGCATCTGGCGCATGCTCCAGGCCTTCCACAACATCTTCGCGGAATTTGACCTTGCCGTCCTTGACCAGCGGGATCATGGCTTGCATGAATTCATCCAGACGGTGGTAATACTCTTCGTAGACGATAAAGCCCTGAATCTTCGCACGCTTGGTCAACAGAGTGCGCATCAGCAGCGGCAGTTGATTCGGCCCCTCCGGCTGGCTTTGCGCGTTGTAATGGGCGATCAGCCCGCACAACGGTACGCGAGCGCGGGCATTGAGCAGTGGCACCACCGCTTCCAGCACCTTGCCACCGACCAGTTCGAAATAGATGTCGATGCCGTCCGGCACGGCGGCTTTCAACTGCTCGGCGAAATCTTCGCTGCGGTGATCGATACAGGCGTCAAAGCCCAGCTCGTCCACCACGTACCGGCATTTGTCTTCGCCACCGGCAACACCGACGACCCGCAGACCGTTGAGTTTGGCCACTTGGCCGACCACTGAGCCAACGGCCCCGGAGGCGGCGGCAACGACCAGGGTCTCGCCTGCCTTCGGCTTGCCGATGTCCATCAAACCCATATAACCGGTGATGCCCGGCATGCCGAGCACGCCCACTGCCATGGACGGGTTGGGCAAATCCTTGGGCGCGGTCAGGAGATTGCTGCCGTCCGAGATGCTGTGAGTTTGCCAGCCGGTCTGACCGACCACCAGATCGCCTTCCTTGAAATTGGCGTTGCGCGACTGCTCGACCACGCTGACCGCGCCGCCCTCCATGACCGCGTCGATTTCCACCGGGGCCGCATAGGACGGCGCATCACTCATGCGACCGCGCATGTAGGGATCGAGGGACAGATAGAGCGTACGCAACTGCACTTGGCCGTCCTGCAAGTCAGGCAGTGCCTGGCGTTCGAGTCGGAAGTTTTCAGGGGTCGGTGCGCCCTGCGGACGGGACGCCAGGACAATACGCTGGTTGAGGATCAGTTCTTGCGTCATCGGGATGGGGCTCCAGGATGAGGGTGGCGAGGGTATAGAGAGCAGACCGTGCCTCGCGTGACCCGTTCGGTCGGATGTGCCTTCCCCTCTGCGTTGCGCCCTGCTCGCTCACCGGGCGCCGTCCACACACAAAAATGCCAGGCGCGAGGGCCTGGCATTTTAGGGTGCAAACAGCCGTCTGATCAGAACGGCAGTTTCATGCCCGGCGGCAACTGCATGCCCGCTGTCATGCTGGCGGTCTTTTCCTGGCTGGCCGCTTCGATCTTGCGCACGGCGTCGTTGACGGCCGCTGCGATCAGGTCTTCCAGGATTTCCTTCTCTTCTTGCATCAGGCTGTCATCCAGGCTGACGCGCTTGACATCGTGACGCCCGGTCATGACCACGCTGACCAGACCGGCGCCGGATTGGCCCGTCACTTCAGCGTTGGCCAGTTCTTCCTGCATCTTGGCCATTTTTTCCTGCATTTGCTGAGCCTGCTTCATCAGGCCTGCCATGCCACCTTTCATCATGGGAATTTCTCCTCGGAAATCATTGGACAGAAAGTCGTTGAACAGCACGGAGCGCCTTGTGAGGCGAGCGCTCCGGGGAAATCAATGGGCCTGCGCCGGCGCCTCCACCGGTGCAATCGTATCCTCACGGATCGACGCGCCAAACTGCTGCATCATCTGCTGGATGAACGGATCGCCGTGAATCGCCGCCTCGGCCTGCTTCTGCCGGTCGGCACGGCGGCGCGCCGCTGCCTGAGCCGGGGTTTCCTGCTCGGGCTTGATAAGCTCGATAGTCAGGTTGAGGGTGCGTTCATGGTATTGGTTCAGCGCGTCATTCAAACGGCGTTGCTGCGTCGAGTTGAACAACGCGCTGTGGGCCGGATCAAGGTGCAGCAGCCAGTGGTCACCTTCGACCGAAATCAGCGTGCAATTGGCCGCGATACTGCCGGTCATGCCGGAAATGGGGAGCTTGGGGAACAGCTCCAGCCAGTCCGCAGCCAGCCCGGTGGCAGGCTTGGCGGCAGGCAACAGCTCCGGCTCCTTCTCTACCGCTTCGACGGCTTCGTGGGCCAGGTCATCCAGATATGCAAACGAGGCCGGGTCGAGGTCGATGTCCGGCTCGTTGTAATCGTCATCGGGCGGCGGTTCGTCGTCGCGCTCCATCGGCGCCGGTACATAGGCCGCTGCGTCGGCGGCTGCGTCGGGCACGTGCTCGATCATCTGCGGCGTCACCGCGTCGGCAGCGGCTTGCACCTGCTCTGGCGACTCGACTTCCGGCGCGTCCGGCACGGGGCTCGCCGGGGCAGGCGCCGGCATTGGCGTCAGGTCAGGCTGCTCGCCCACGGTGTCGAGGACCGGCTCGGGAATCTCAGCCATGGACTCGACCGAAGGCTCTGCTGAGGGCACTGGCTCGGGCTCAGCACCCGGCACTGCCCGTGAAACAAGGCCTGGTTCGGGCCCATTGACCGGCGGCGCGACTTTCGGCTCGTTCCACGGCAGGTCGACTTCTTCCTCGGCGCTCACTGGCGCCGGCCGTGCCTCGGGGACGGGAGCCGGTGTATCGAGGACCGGCGCCGGAGCGGGCTGAGGTCGGGAGGTTGTGGATGCGGAACTCGCCACCGCTGTCCGGGAATCAACCGTGGCCGGGTTGATCCCCACTGACTTTAACGGCTGAGTCGGCGCGTTGTCGGCATCTGCTGGCCGGAATGCCAGCATGCGCAGCAGCACCATCTCGAAACCGCCACGCGGGTCCGGTGCCAGCGGCAAATCACGCCGACCGATCAGGCCCATCTGGTAATAAAACTGCACGTCCTCGGCGGGCAACGCCTGGGCCAGCGCCAGGACCCGATCACGGTCGCCATGGCCGTTATCGACACCTTCAGGCAGCGCCTGGGCGATGGCGACCCGGTGCAGCACATTGAGGATCTCCGAGAGCACGCCGCTCCAGTCAGGGCCTTGCTCGGCCAGATGGCGCACGGCTTCGAGCAGCGAGCGGGCATCACCTTCGATCAAGGCAGCCAGCACGTCGAACACCTGGCCGTGGTCCAGCGTGCCGAGCATTGCGCGCACGTCGGACGCCGACACCCTGCCCTCGCCGAAAGCAATCGCCTGATCGGTCAGGCTCATGGCGTCACGCATGGAACCGTCGGCCGCGCGACCCAGCAGCCACAGCGCGTCGTCTTCGAACGGAATGTTTTCGGCGCCGAGCACGTGGGTCAGGTGCTCGACCACACGTTCAGGTGTCATGTTTTTCAGGGAGAACTGCAGGCAGCGCGACAAAATGGTCGCGGGCAGCTTTTGTGGGTCGGTGGTCGCGAGGATGAACTTGACGTAGGGCGGCGGCTCTTCAAGCGTTTTCAGCAACGCATTGAACGAGTGGCTGGAGAGCATGTGCACTTCGTCGATCAGGTAGACCTTGAAGCGGCCGCGACTGGGCGCGTATTGCACGTTGTCGAGCAGCTCGCGGGTGTCCTCGACCTTGGTGCGGCTGGCGGCGTCGATCTCGATCAGATCGACAAAGCGGCCTTCGTCGATCTCGCGACACACCGAGCATTCACCGCAAGGCGTCGACGTGATACCGGTTTCACAGTTCAGGCATTTGGCGATGATACGGGCGATGGTGGTCTTGCCGACCCCTCGCGTACCGGTGAATAAATAGGCATGGTGCAGGCGCTGGCTGTCCAGGGCGTTGATCAAGGCCTTGAGCACATGGGTCTGGCCGACCATTTCGCGGAACGAGCGCGGACGCCATTTACGTGCAAGAACCTGATAACTCATTGAAAACCGTCGCGACTGGGTTGCGGAAGACCGCCAATGCTAGCGGAGCAGGGGCAAAATTGCATCTGGTGTCCGACGCTTATCGCTTTATTATGGCTGGCCTGGCTCCGCAAGGAGGTTCGCAAGAGGTTTCGCTCGCCCCGCCTCCAGAGGGTGCGCAGGGGGACTTCGCGAATGGACAGCAGGCCTGATGCGTCGCACTGTTACTTCGAGGGAT
This sequence comes from Pseudomonas sp., assembly GCF_036387035.1. Lineage (GTDB taxonomy): Bacteria > Pseudomonadota > Gammaproteobacteria > Pseudomonadales > Pseudomonadaceae > Aquipseudomonas. The sequence continues at coordinate 25,107 of NZ_DASVUM010000264.1, forward strand.
CCGGATGCGAGTGTGGGTGAGTGCCTTGGGACTTCTGAGCGCCTTGGGGCTGTTGAGCACGTATGCCGCCGCCGAAGGGCCGCCGCTGCGCTTTGCCGTGGCGGACAGCTGGTCGATGCCATTGATGCAAGTGGGCCCGAACGGGCCCGAGGCCGGCATTCTTTTCGACATCATGGAAAGCCTGGCCCGACAGATCGGCCAGACAGCCCAGTACCGTGTTTATCCCAGGCTGCGCGTTCAGGCGGCGACGGAACGCGGTGAGGTCGATGTGCGCTGCTATGCCGCCCAGTCCTGGTTGCCGGACATGTCGGGCGACTACACCTGGAGCCTGCCGCTGCTGACCCAGCGTAACGTGCTCGTCGGCGGCGCCTACGACACCGCCCCCTTTCAACTGAGCGGGATTCTGGGCGACCACATCGGCACTGTCCTGGGGTACGCCTATCCGGTGCTGGACCCACTGTTCGCCACGCGCGACCTGATTCGCGAAGACGCCAGGTTGCAGGAACAGGTGCTGTCCAAGCTCTCGGCCCACCGCTACCGCTACGCCGTTGACATGCAGTGGTCGCTGGACTGGTACAACCGCGACCAGAAACCCGACGCAAAGCTCAGGGCTGTCTGGGTCATCGACGAGCAGCCCGTAGGCTGTGTCGTGCGCAACGACCCGAGCGTGCCGGCTCAGCGGATCATGCGCACGCTGCTGAGGATGAAGATGTCAGGGGAAATCGAACGGATTGTCGAACGCTACCAAGTGCATTCGGGCAATCCTGCCGACCCGTAGTGAGCGGGCCCTTCCTGACTGAAACCGGTCCCACACAGATCACCGCGCTCGTTCAGTGGGACGGGCCATGACGCCTGGCTGTAGCAATACCGTCATATTGCCTCGCTAGGCTGCGTCGAAATATGTCGTAACAACTCGACCTGCGAGCGCCCGCCATGAGCAAAAAACCGGAAGACCCCGCACTGACTTTGGCCCCTCATACACCGGTAGACGGCAGCCGCCGGCGCTTTCTTGGCGGCGTTGCCGTGCTGGGCGCCGGCGCAACGCTCAGCGGTGTGGTGGGCGCGGCCGATGCCGGCATCCAAGCCAAGCCGGTATCAGACACGGTGTTGACCGGCCCGACCCTGGACAAAGCGCTGCAGGACAACATCAAAACCATCGTGGTCATCTACGGCGAAAACCGCAGTTTCAACAATTTGTTCGCCCATTTCCCCGGCGTCGAGCACCCGCTCTCAGCCGTGACCGCCAGTGAGTATCAGCAGCGCGACCGCGATGGCAAGGTCCTCGACACCCTGCCGCCGTGCTGGGGAGGTGTCTGCCAGATCGGCCCGCAGAGCGTCGACGGCGTGACCTACGCGCCAGGCGTGCAGTATCAGGAAAACCTGCCCAACGCGCCCTTTGCCCTCAAAGGCCCGAACGGCGAGGACCTGCCACTGAGCGTCGTCACCCGCGACCTCTGGCACGTGTTCTATCAGAACCAGATGCAGATCAACGGCGGCAAAAACGACGCCTTCGTCGCCTGGGCGGACTCCGGCGGCCTGACCATGGGTCATTACGCTCAGACTCGGTATTCCCTGCGTTTGTGGGACGTCGCCAAAGAATTCGTCCTGTGCGACAACTTCTTCCAGGGCGCTTTCGGCGGCTCATTTTTGAACCATCAGTACCTGGTCTCGGCCAGAGCGCCTTTCTATCCGGACGCGGCGAACTCCCCGGCGAAGTCGCAGATCGCCGTGCTGGAAAGCAGCGATCCGCTGGACTATCGGCTCAAGCCACTAGAGAAATCACCGGCCAGCGCCATGACCGGCCCGCCGCAATTCGGCCCGAGCGCGCTGACGCCCGACGGTTACGGCGTCAACACCATGGCCCCGCCCTACTGGCCCACCTGGCTGCGTGACAAGGAGAAGCCGGATTATTCCCAGCCGGGGCTGGCCAACGTGCTGGTGCCACAAACCCACGACCACATTGGCGACAAGCTGTCGAAGAAGAATATCGACTGGGCGTGGTACGCCGGCGCCTGGCAAGTGACGCTCGACGAGTACAAAGACTCGACCGGCATTCCGAAGATCCCGAACTTCCAGTACCACCATCAGCCCTTCAACTATTTCAAGCAACAGGGGCCGGAAAGCCCGAGCGAGCGCCACAAGCGCCTGCGCGACGGTGGGCTGGGTGATGAGCCGGCCACCAATAAATTTTTCGCCGATGCCGAGGCCGGCAAGCTGCCCGCCGTGACCTTCTACAAACCCCAGGGCAACCTCAACATGCACGCCGGTTACGCCGACGTGGCCGCAGGTGACCGGCACATTGATCGCGCCATCAAAGTGCTGCGCAACAGCCCGCAGTGGAAGAACATGGTCATCGTCGTCACCGTCGACGAGAACGGCGGCTGGTGGGACCACGTTGCGCCACCGAAGGGCGACCGCTGGGGACCGGGCTCGCGGGTGCCGGCCATTGTCATCTCACCGTTTGCGCGCAAGGGCACGGTCGATCACACGGCGTACGACACTGCCTCGATCCTGCGCTTGATAACGCGGGTACACGGTCTGGAGAAGCTCGACGGATTGACCGAGCGCGACAATGCCATGGCCGCACGCGGTCAGGTGCCGATGGGTGATTTGAGCAATGCGTTGCAGTTTTCGGTGTAGCAGACGCCCTGTTGCTGCTGGCAGATCGTCGATGGCGGAGCAACACCTGTAGGAGTCGGCTTGCTGGCGAACCCGTGCCGTCAGTCGACACTGTCGGTTTTGAACCACCCCATTCGCCAGCAAGCCGGCTCCTACGGGTCCATGGTGTCCGCTATGGGGTGTGCACACTGGCGAGTTGACGGGTGCCATGCTCATTCGGCAAACAGACCGTCAACACCGCCAGCACCACGGCGACGCCCGCGATCACTGCGTACACCGCGACAAACGAGCCACTCAGGCTCGCCAGCAGCCCGGCGCAATAATTGCCGAGCATGCCGCCGACGCCCTGCATGATGTTGGCCACACCAAACAGGGTGACGGCCAGCGCCGCGCTGCTCGCCATCTTCGACACGTAAGCCGGGATCAGCCCGAAGATCGGGTAGAACGCCATCGCAAACACCACGCCCGCCACCAACGGCCAGTAGCCGGTCGGCGCGAAGGCGAGGATCACCGCCGCCGACCCTACGCAGGCGTACACCAGCAACATTGTCGCGCGCAGGCCGATGCGGTCCGACAACGCGCCAAGCGCCAGACCGCTGAACATGCCGACGAAACCAATGCTGGCCCAGATCTGCGCGGTGTACTCGACGCCGAACCGCAATTCCGTGCGCAAGTAGGACGACAGGTAATTCTGAAACGGAAAGGTCGAGAAGCCGATTAGGAAATTCATCGACCAGACCTTGTAGACCCAGCCCTGCAACGCGCCACGCAGCATGCCTCTGCCCGGCGTCACGTCACAGGCGCCCTCGGTTTCCCGGACAAACAGCCGCGCGCGTTTGAACACCAGAAAGACCCCGGCGACCATCACGACGGTGATGACCCCGACCATCCACCACACCGCCCGCCACTCGCCCTGGGGCGCATACAACGGCACCAGCAGGCTGTTGATGAACACGCCATAACTGGTGCCGCTCGACACCAGTCCCATTGCCATGCCGCGGTATCGATAGGGCACCGACCTTGAAATGACGTCGACCATCGGCACGAACACCGTCGCCGCCGTACCGGCCATCACCGTCAGCAGCAGGCCGATCAGCACCACGTTCTGCGCCAGCGGCATCAGCAACAAGGCCAAAGCGCACACCGCGCCTGACCCGAAGATAACCCAGCCGCCGCCCACCCGAGGCGTCAGCCAGGCGGCCAATAACGCGCTGGCCAGAAACCCGGCCTGCCCCGCTGCGGTGATGGTGCCCACGTAAGCAATGTCGAAACCCAGGCTGGCGCGCATGTCCGGCACCAACTGGGCAAAGAGGTAGATCCCGAAGCCGTACGTCGCGGCCACGAGCCCGGTGAGAAGCAACACAATCAGGGCGTTAATTCGCATGTCGGCATCCTTGCTGAGGCCGGCGCGGGCGCGACGGCTCGGGTTGAATCAGGGGTTGAGCCTTGAATCAAACAACACAGTCACAGATCAATTGCGTAGAGGGGTTACTGACAGGGAAACGCGTTCGTCAGCGCCGCGACGACCAACACTGACTCGTTCAAATGCAGACTTTCCGGATGCGCCTGCAAGGATTGCACAATGATACGCATGGACTGAATCATCGGAATTCCGCCTTCAGGCACGCACACCAATCGGGGCAGCCCGCCCGCTTCGTGGAAAAGGTCCAGGGTGTCCATCGTCGCTTGCAGCACCCCGACGCAATGCCCGACACCCACGCTGTTCTGGGTCACGCCACCGCTCATGCTGTTGATGCCGTCCTGGCATTCGAGCAGTAATTTGTTGCCGTCCGCCAGAGCGCCGATGCTGAAGCACAGCGCACATAACGCCGACACGCCCAACGCCGGTCTGCCCATTAGCGTAGCCACAATTCCTTCACTGAGTGATCCGATGCCTTACGCACCACAAGGCTGGCGCGCTCGCGGGTCGGCAGGATGTTTTCCAGCAGATTGGGACGGTTGATGTCGCGCCAGATCTTGCGCGCAGCGTCAGGAGACTTTTCCGGCGGCAGGTCAGCCAGTTCGCGGAAGTAGGCGCCGCGCGCACGAAAGGCGGTGCGCTGCAGCATCAGGAAACGCTCGACGTACCAGCGCTCGATGTCGCCCTCTTCGGCGTCCAGGTAGATCGAGAAATCGAAAAAGTCCGACACGATACTGCCCGGCTTCTGCCCGTCGTTGCCCGCCGTCTGCAACACGTTCAGCCCTTCGAAAATCAGGATGTCGGGCTGGCTGACCTTGAGATACTTATCGGGGACGATGTCGTAGCTGATGTGGGAATAAACCGGCGCGCTGATTTCCGGCGTGCCTGCCTTGAGGTCCGAGAGAAACTTGACCATGCGCTTGCGGTCGTAGCTTTCCGGAAAACCCTTGCGGTGCATGATGCCGTCGGCCACCAGTCGCGCATTGGGGTGCAGGAAACCGTCGGTGGTGATCAGATCAACCCGCGGATGATCCGGCCAGCGCGCCATCAGCGCCTGCAACACCCGGGCAAAGGTGCTCTTGCCCACCGCAACGCTGCCCGCCACCGCGACCACGTAAGTCTGACGCTTGGCGGGACGTCCCAGAAAGGTGTCCTTGATGCTGTCCAGATTGCGCGCAGCGCTGACGTGCAGATTGATCAGGCGCGACAGCGGCAAGTAAATGTTGGCGACATCTTCCAGCGAGATGTCCTCGTTCACGCCTCGCAATGCGGCCAGATCTTCTTCCGACAACGTCAATGGCGTACTGGCGCGCAGCCCCGCCCACTCCGCGCTGCTCATTACCAGATAGTCATCAGGGGCCATCAATCGC
>NZ_DASVUM010000265.1:0-21884 GCF_036387035.1 Pseudomonas sp.
ATCGATCACGCGGACCAGATGGTCTTCGGGGATTACTTCGTCGATGGACACAGGAAACAGGCTGGTCTGGTTTCGCGATTCGCCCTGGATATACGCCATAAAAAAATGCCCCGCACCTTTCGATTCGGGGCATTTTCTTAGCTCCGAGACAGGTTGGCTAGGTTTTCACACAATCTGAGTAGGACCGGCTTTAGCCGGGAAGGCTCATTGCGTCACGCCGTAAAAGTGAGGGAACGCATGCGGGCCTCTTCGCCGCTGAGGCCGGTCCCACTAATTGCATCGCATGCATCCCGTGGAATCGGCTTTTGCCATGACGACTCCGCTACAGCGCCTTTTGCCAGAACAAGGCGCGGCCCATTTCCGGGTCGAGCTGGTAGTCGGCAAACCCCAGCTTGCGGTACGCCCCTTTGGCCGCTTCGTTGCCTTCCAGCACTTCGAGGGTGATTTTGCAGCAGCCGCGCTGGCGCGCGATCTCCTCCACCTTGGCCAGCATCTTCTGACTGATGCCCTGGCCGCGCGCCGAGGCGACCACCACCACATCGTGAACGTTGACCAAAGGGCGACAGGCGAAGGTCGAGAACCCTTCGAAGCAATTGACCAGACCCACCGGCTCGCCGGCGATGAAGGCCAGCACGCTGAACGCGTGGGGGCGCTTGGCCAGTTCGACCGCCAGTTGCTCACGGGTGTCCATGGACAGGGACTGCCCGCCGCCCATGGCGTCTTCGGCGTATTGATTGAGCAGGAATCCAATCGCGTCAGCGTGGACTGAATTGCTGTAGCTGGCTTGCAGTACCAGAACCTCAGGGGCTTGCATGGACTTCCTCTACCGCTGGAGAAACTTCAACAGGCGCTCGACCCAGTGGGCCGACGTGCCGCGTGGCGGCGATTCTAACGCCTTGGCCGGAAAAAAATCCCTGGATGGAAGTAGGAGATGTCTCTAATAGGGCAGGCATTTGTCCCGCATGCACCGAGAAAAGGCACCACGATGACCCACCCAAGCCGACGTCCCGCAAAAGCACAGGCGTTGCACCGGAGTAGACCATGGGCCGCGGGATTGTCAAACAATCCGACCGACGGCATCTCTGTAACGAAACCGAGATTCCAGGCGACTCCCCTGCACATTCCAAGGCCTGCGGATCGTTGATGCACCCGCAATTCAAGGCTCTATTGCGACGCAGCCCCGCACGCCAGACAGCGCGCGGAAAAATAGTCGAAACTTCTACGATGGCGCCGAGGTCATGTGAATAGAGCAACTATGCTGCTGAAAAAGCCAAGCAGCGTGCGCCTCACCCTGGTCCCTGAATATGCAGTCGGTAAATGGGTATCGATTTTGCGTAGGTCTTGCGTGCCTGGCCATAGGAAATGGCTGATTACTACTTAAGTGCTGTGCCAACACTGCATATCGAACTGGAGAAAACGATGATTAGTGCCGCTGTCAAAACCCAGAAGGGAGAGAGTTTTACTCAGCCGGCCAGCGAGCTGACCCATCTGCCGGTCTTCGCGACGACGAGCGCACCCGTGCTGCAACTGCCTCCTGTTCAACCGGTGATTTCTTCGGTAACCCGCAAGAAAATCCTGTTCGTGACTTCAGAGATGGCCGACCTGGTGAAAACCGGCGGTCTGGGCGATGTGTCTGCCGCACTGCCGCGCGCCATGCGCCACCTGCACGATGTACGCGTGCTGATCCCCGGCTATCCGCAGGTCATCAACAGCGGCAACCCGATCCACATCATCAGCGAACTGAACGGCCACGCTGCCCTGCCCCCTTGCAAGATCGGCCGGATGGACATGAAAGACGGTCTGGTGGTCTACGTCCTGATCTGCCCCGAATTGTATGAGCGCGAAGGCACACCTTACGGCGACAACGACGGCCGCGACTGGTCCGACAACCACATTCGCTTCGCCCGGCTGGGCCTGGCTGCTGCCGACTTCGCAGCCGGCGCGGTCAAGACTCAATGGTGCCCCGAGCTGGTCCATGCCCACGACTGGCCAGCAGGTCTGGCGCCGGCGTACATGAAATGGCGAGGTCAGACCACGCCGTCGATCTTCACCATTCACAACCTGGCGTACCAGGGCTTCGTGAGCGTGGCTTCCAGCCGTGAGCTGGGCATCCCGGACGAAGCACTGAACCCCGAAGGCATGGAATTTTACGGCCAACTGTCGTTCATCAAGGCCGGCATGGCGTACTCGAGCCACATCACCACCGTGAGCGCGACCTATGCCAAAGAAATCACCACATCGGATTTCGGCTGCGGGCTGGAAGGCTTTCTGCAGAGCAAAGCCGATCGCGGTCAGCTCAGCGGGATCCCTAACGGCATCGACGAAAGCTGGGACGCTGCGACCGACGAGCACCTGATCTGCCGTTTCGCCCCAAATGAATGGACCCGCAAGGAAATCAACGCTGACTACGTGCGTGAACTGTTCGAGCTGGAGCCTTCCACAGGGCCGCTCTTCGCCGTGGTGTCTCGACTGGTTTACCAAAAAGGCCTGGACCTGACCATCGGGGTGGCCGAGCACATCGTCAACAATGGCGGCCAGATCGCAATCATCGGTCGTGGCGAGCCTGACGAAGAAGACGCCATGCGCGCCCTCGCCGCTCGCTTCCCGGGGCAAGTCGGCGTGCGCGTGGGTTTCAACGAAACCGACGCCCGCCGCATGTTTGCCGGCAGCGATTTCCTGCTGATGCCTTCGCGCTACGAGCCTTGCGGCTTGAGCCAGATGTACGCGCAGCGCTTCGGCTCTTTGCCGGTCGCACGCCGCACCGGCGGGCTGGCAGACACCATCGAAGACGGTTGCACCGGTTTTCTGTTTGATGAATCCACCGTAGAGAGCTACATCGAAGCCCTCGACCGCGCTTTCAAGGTCTTCGAGAGCCCACTGCTCCTCAACGCCATGCGATGCCGCGCCATGGCGGCTCCGTTCGATTGGCATAAAGCGGTGGAACCGTACGCCGATCTGTACCAGGAGCTGCTCAAAAAGACCGTCGGCGCGGCGATCCATTATTGATAACGAACTGATTAAGGGGTTACGGATGCCATTGCGCACGGATCAACACTGGCGCCACGGCGCCGTCATGCTCGACCCTCAGCACACCCGGTTCGCCCTCTGGGCGCCGGACGCAAAACAGGTAAGCGTCGAGTTCGAAAACGGGCCTTCCCAGGCCCTTCAGCCAAAACAGGACGGCTGGTTCGTCCTCGATGTCGAATGCAGCGCCGGTACGCGCTACCGCTACAGCGTCACCCTCGAATCTCAAGACCCGCTCACTGTTCCTGACCCGGCTTCCCGGGCTCAGGACGGCGACGTGCATGGCTACAGCATTGTCGTCGACCAGGCTGCCTATCAGTGGCAGCACACCGAGTGGCAAGGTCGCCCGTGGCACGAGGCGGTGATCTATGAACTGCACGTCGGTGCGCTCGGCGGCTACGCAGGCGTCGAACAGCGTCTGCAGCACTTGGTGGACACCGGCATCACCGCGATCGAGCTGATGCCCATCGCGCAATTTCCGGGTGATCGCAACTGGGGCTATGACGGCGTGCTGCCCTACGCCGCCCAGTCCTCCTACGGCACACCCGACCAGCTCAAGCACCTGATCGACACCGCCCACGGGCTCGGACTGGCTGTGATCCTTGACGTGGTCTACAACCACTTCGGCCCCGACGGCAACTACCTGGGCGCCTACGCCAAGCATTTCTTCCGCAGTGACAAGAAGACGCCATGGGGCGATGCGATTGACTTCCGCCCCAGCGAAGTTCGCGACTTCTTCATTGGCAACACGATGATGTGGCTCGAGGAATACCGCTTCGACGGCCTGCGCTTTGACGCTGTACACGCCATCGAGGACCCGACGTTCCTTGAAGACCTCGCCAGACAGGTGCGCGACACCCTGCCCGCGCAGCGTCACGTGTGGCTCACGCTGGAAAACGAGTTCAACGAAGCCGGGCGGATCGCCCAGGGCTACAACGCGCAGTGGAATGACGACGGCCACAATACGCTGCACGTGCTGCTGACCGGCGAGACCGACGCGTACTACACCGACTTTGCGGATCAGCCCACGCAAAAGCTGGCCCGACTGCTGGGTGAAGGCTTCGTCTACCAGGGCGAAGCCACCCGTCACGGGCATACACGCGGTGAGCCAAGCGGCCACCTGCCGCCGACCTCCTTCGTGCTGTTTCTGCAGAACCACGACCAGATCGGTAACCGGGCCTTCGGCGAGCGGCTGATCCAGCTGAGCCCACCGCCCGCGTTGCAGGCGGCCACCGCGCTACTGCTGCTGTCGCCGATGATCCCGCTGATGTTCATGGGGGATGAATGGGGCGCGAGCGAGCCGTTCCTGTTCTTCACCGACTTCCATGACGAACTGGCGGATGCGGTGCGCGAAGGCCGTCGCGGAGAATTCAAGGATTTTGCCGCGTTCAAGGACCCTGCCAAGCGTGAACAGATCCCGGACCCCAACGCCTTGAAGACCTTCGAAGCGTCGCGTCCGGCGTTCGATGCGTTGCTGCTGGAAACCGACAAGGGCCAGGACCATCGCAACTGGCTGGCACTCTACAAAACGCTGCTGGAGATCCGCAGGACCGAGCTATTCCCCCGTCTGGAAGGCGCCAGTGCGCTGGGCGTCAAAGAGTTGGGCGACAAAGCCGTCAGCGCACGCTGGAAACTGGGCGACGGCAGCGAGCTGCGCATTGATCTGAACCTCGGCACCGAGGCGGTCGAGACCGACGACTACGCAGGTTACAGAGTGCTTCATCAATCGCACGGCAAATCCGCAGAACTTTCAACCGCTGCCACCCTCCATCCATACACGGCCGTTGTCAGCCTGAAATCGAGTGATGGTGTGGAGGAACAGGATGAGCAGTGAGCAACTGGAAACGCTGGCGGCCCAAGCGGGCCTGTCGGTTGATTGGAAGGACGCCAACGCAAAGCCACAACGTGTAAGCCCCGAGGTCCTGCGCAAGGTCCTTGGGGGCCTGGGCTATCCCGCCGAGACAGACGCAGAGGTCGAGGCGAGCCTCAAACGCTTGAACGAGGAGAGCGAGTCCACCACGCCGCCGCCTTTGCTGACCGTCGACCATGGCAAGGATCTGGATCTGTCCGCCTGGTTCGCGCCAGCCAGCCCGTTCACGTTGACCCTGGAAGACGGCTCGCAGCTGCAGGCCAGTCTCACTGACAAAGGGGCGCTGCCAGGCCTGGCGACCGTCGGCTATCACCACCTCGACGTCAGCGGTCAGCAGTTGACCGTCGCGGTGGCCCCCAAAACTTGCTACAGCTTGAGCATGGCCGGCAACAAACCGATTGCTCGCGACTGGGGCCTGACCACTCAGCTGTACTACCTGCGCCGCGACGGTGATGGCGGTATCGGTGACACTCAGGGGCTGGAAGCGTTTGTCCGCACTGCCGGTACGCGCGGTGCGTCGGCAGTGGCGATCAGCCCGGTTCACGCGATGTTTTCAAACGACAGCGAGCGCTACAGCCCTTACTCACCGTCCAGCCGGCTGTTTCTCAACGCGTTGTATGCCGCGCCCGGAACGGTGCTCGGTGACCGTGCCGTCGAAGTCGCTATTGAAAAGGCTGGCTTGACCGATGAGTTCAAACGGCTGGAAGCGCTCGAACTGATCGACTGGCCTGCCGCGGCCGCCGCAAAGTGGTCGCTGCTTCGCGAACTGTATGCCGGTTTTGTGGGCAGTGATCACCCCTTCCATGAAGACTTCCAGAGCTTTCGCCGCGCGGGCGGTGAAGCACTTGAAAACCACTGCCGTTTCGAGGCCCTGCGTGAAGCGGGCGATACCTTGGGCATCGGCGGCAACTGGCACGAATGGCCTGAGCAATTTAAGAACCCGCGCAACCCTGCCCTTGATGAATTCGCCGCCGAGCACGGCGAAAGCATTGGCTTCCACGCGTTTGCTCAATGGCTCATCGCCCGCGGCCTGGAGCGCGCTCAGACTGCGGCACGCTCGAGTGGCATGAGTGTCGGCCTGATTGGCGACCTGGCCGTCGGCGCTGACGGTGCCGGCAGTCAAGCCTGGAGTCGTCAGGACGAGCTGCTCTCGGCACTGACCGTGGGCGCGCCGCCGGACATCCTTAACCGCGCCGGGCAAAGCTGGGGCATCTCGGCGTTTTCGCCGACGGGCCTCAAACGCAATGGCTTCCAGGCCTTCATCGAAATGCTGAGGGCCAACTTCGCCCACGCCGGTGGACTGCGCATCGACCACGTCATGGGGCTGCAGCGCCTGTGGGTCATCCCGATGGGTGCGCCGCCAAACGAAGGCGCTTACCTGAATTACCCGCTGGACGACATGCTGCGGCTGTTGAGCCTGGAATCCTGGCGCCACGAGGCGATCGTTCTCGGCGAAGACCTGGGCACGGTGCCCGAAGGCCTGCACGAGAAATTGTCCGAACGCGAGATCCTCGGAATGCGAGTGTTGTTGTTCGAACAGGACAACGCGACGTTCAAGCCGATCATGAAATGGTCCAAAGACGCACTGGCCACCACCAGTACCCACGACCTGCCGACCCTCACCGGCTGGCTGAGTGAACTGGATATTCAATGGAACAAGACACTGGGTTTTGTCGATGACGAAACCGAGCAGGCGATGCGCGACGGTCGCGAACGTGAACGCCAGGGCCTGATCAAGGCGCTCAAGCAGAACTACACGATGCGAAGTGAATCCGCCGCCGACATCATCGACCACAGCATTGCGTATCTCGGCCACACCCAGGCACCGCTGGTGCTGCTCCCTATTGAAGACGCCCTCGGCATCGAAGAGCAGGCGAACTTCCCCGGCACCATCGACAGTCATCCCAATTGGCGACGTCGGCTCATCGGCGACAGCGGTTCTCTGCTGGACAACGCCGATGCCGCACGACGTCTCGAAATTCTGGCAGCGGCAAGGCAACAAGCCGCGGAGCGTGATCAATGACAACCCCGCTTAAATCCCTGCGCGCGACCCAGCGATTGCAGTTTCACAAAGACTTCACGCTGGACGACGCCACGAAGCTGGTGCCGTATTTCGCCAGCCTGGGCATCAGCCACATTTATGCCTCGCCGCTGCTCAAAGCCCGTGCCGGCTCCATGCACGGGTATGACGTGGTTGATCCACGGGTGATCAACCCGGAACTCGGCGGCGAGCCGGCATTGCGCCGTCTGGTCGCGGCGCTGCGTGAAAACGGCATGGGCCTGATCCTCGACATCGTCTCCAACCACATGGCGGTCGGCGGCGCGGACAACCCATGGTGGCTCGACCTGCTGGAATGGGGCCAGCGCAGCCCGTACGCCAAGTTCTTTGACATTCAGTGGAATTCACCCGACCCGCTGCTCAAGGGCCAACTGCTGCTGCCCTTCCTGAGTACCGACTACGGCACTGTGCTGCAAAACGGTGAAGTGCCGCTGCGCTTTGACGCGGCGAACGGCAGCTTTCATGCCGAGCACTATCAGCATCATTTCCCGATCAACCCTGCCACGTATGCGCCGCTGCTGAGGGCTGCCAAGCGCCCTGAGCTCGACGAGCTGGCGGAGCGCTTCGCCCAGCTGGACCACTTCCCGCAAGCCTACGAGCGTGCCCGTCAGACCAAAGCCGAGCTTGCCGAGCAGGTAAAGGCCAAGCCTGAGCTGGTCAAAGCCATCGAAGACGGACTGGCACAGTTCGACTCAAGCAAGCCCGAAGGCTTCGACCGCCTGCACCGTTTGCTTGAGCAGCAGGACTATCGTCTGGCGAGCTGGCGAACCGCCGGCGACGACATCAACTGGCGTCGTTTCTTCGACATCAACGAGCTGGGCGGCCTGAAGGTCGAGCGCTCGCAGGTGTTCGAGGCGACCCACGGGAAGATTTTCGAACTCATCACAGAAGGGCTTGTGGACGGCCTGCGCATCGACCACATCGATGGCCTGGCCGACCCGCGCGGGTATTGCCGCAAGCTGCGCCGTCGCGTCGACAGCCTGATGAAGTTCCGCCCGGCGGGCACTGAGCTGGACCGCCTGCCGATCTTCGTCGAGAAGATCCTGGGCCCTGACGAGCAACTGCGCACGGACTGGAACGTCGACGGCACCACCGGTTACGAATTCATGAACCAGGTGTCGCTGCTGCAGCACGATCCCAAGGGCGAAGCGGTCCTCGGCGAGCTGTGGAGCCGCATCAGCGGGCGCACCGCCGATTTCAATCAGGAAGTGCTGGAAGCCCGTGACCTCGTCCTGCACGGCACGCTGGCGGGGGACTTCGAGAACCTGGCCCAGGCGCTGTTGCAGGTGTCACGCAGTGACGTGATGACCCGTGACCTGACCCTCGGCGCCATACGCCGCGCGTTGCTCGCGCTGGTCAGTAACTTCCCGGTCTACCGCACGTACCTCACCGCCTGTGGCCGCTCCGCTGAAGATGAGCGTTTCTTCCAGCAGGCCATGGACGGTGCCCGCGCGATGCTCAGCGAAGGCGACTGGCCGGTGTTGGATTCGCTCAAACTGTGGCTGGGCGGCGAGAAGCTGCGTGACTACCCGACCGGTCCGTTGCGCGAAATGCGCCGCAAAGCCGGCAATCGCTTCCAGCAGTTGACGTCGCCGGTGGCGGCCAAGTCGGTGGAAGACACCTCGTTCTACCGGTCCGCCGTCTTGCTGTCACGCAACGACGTGGGTTTCCATCCGCAACATTTCAGTGCACCGGTGGAGGCGTTTCATCAGGTCTGCGCGGAGCGTCACAAGACATTCCCCAACAACCTGTTGACCACCGCCACCCACGACCACAAGCGCGGCGAAGACACCCGCACCCGCCTTGCTGTGCTCAGCGAACTGGCGCCATGGTATGCCGAACAGGTGGAGCGCTGGCAGCAGCTCTCGGCACCGCTGAAGTCAGGCGAAACCCACATCAGCCCCGGCGACGAGCTGATGCTGTATCAGGCCATCATTGGCAGCTGGCCGCTGGATCTCGAAGGCGAAGCCGCTTTCGAGGCCTACGCGAAACGCCTGACCCAGTGGCAAGAGAAGGCCCTGCGCGAAGCCAAGCTGCACAGCAGCTGGAGTGCGCCGAACGAGGCCTATGAAACGGCCTGTCGCGAGTTTCTTCAGCACCTGCTGCTCAGCCAGGACGGTGTGGCGTTGCGTCAATCGGTCGGGGCCACGGCCAACCGGATCGCCACAGCTGGCGCCCTCAACAGTCTGGCGCAAACCTTGCTTCGGATGACAGCGCCTGGTGTGCCTGACCTGTATCAGGGCACCGAATTCTGGGACTTCAGCCTGGTGGATCCGGACAACCGTCGTCCGGTCGACTACGCCGCCCGCGAGAGCGCCTTAAAGGCGTCCGCGCCAGTGACCGAGTTGTTGAACCAGTGGCAGGATGGCCGCATCAAGCTGGCGTTGATCGCTCAGGTGCTGAACCTGCGCAACCAATACCCGGCACTGTTCAGTGAGGGCGAGTATGTGCCCCTTGAGGTGGTCGGCGAGAAAGCTGATCACGTCATCGCGTTCGCCCGGGTCACCAGGCAAACGCGGGCAATTGTGGTGGTCCCGCGATTACCGGCTGAACTATTGGGCACTGCGCAAACTCCATTTATCAACGCTGCAAATTGGGGCGATACCAGAATCAACCTGCCGTTCGCTGATTCACATCCAAATTGGAAGGGACTTTTTTCACAGGCTACAGTCACATCCAGCAAGGAAATGTTGCTCAGCGCAGCGCTCAAGGAAATTTCTGTAAACCTGCTTATACAAACCTTGTGATACCGGGAGTGTCGAGATGAGTGCCGACGAAAAAAGAATCAGCGAACTTGCCCACCAGATCTGGGAAACGGAAGGCAAGCCACACGGGCAGGACGCCCGCCACTGGGAGATGGCGCGCAAGCTGGCAGCAGCAGAGGCGAAGTCGCCTAAAAAGCCTGCTGCGAAGACGGCGAAGTCCAAGCTCGACAGCGCAGCAGAACCCAAAGCTGCGGCCAAGCCAGCGGCAAAGGCGGCCGCTAAACCCGCCGCCAAGCCAGCCGCTGACAAGTCGGCCGCAGAAAAACCGGCGAGCAAAGCCGAGTCCAAAGCGGACGGCAAGCCAGCGGCCAAGCCTGTCGCCAAGGCGCCCTCCAAACCCAAGGCCGGCACAAGCAACCTGGGCGTAGCGGCCAAGCCGACCAAGCCTGCCGCCAAGTCTTCTGCCAAGAAGCCAGCCGCAGCGAAGCCACCGGCGCCCTGACCACGTGGCATGACGCGCTAGCGTCGCAACCGTCACTACCTACCGCAGGGATCGCCTCAAAACGATCATCACCCTGCGGTAGTTTTCCATCCTGCTGCTGCCCTTCCGGCGCATTAATGGCGCAGTCCCGTACTGCGGCCGAGGCTTTGTTCGCCTTCAGGAAATCATTCGACTTCAGGAATACACATGAGCACGCAAGACAAGAACGCCGCTACACAGAATGACTCCGGCACCGCTGGCAGCCCCGAAGTCACGGCCTCGCGCATTCGTGAAGGCCTGCCCTTCCCGCTTGGCGCCAGTTGGGATGGTCTGGGCGTCAACTTCGCCATCTTCTCCGCCAATGCCACCAAGGTTGAGCTGTGCCTGTTCGACTCGGCCGGCGAAGTTGAGCTTGAGCGCATCGAGCTGCCGGAATACACCGACGAGATCTTTCACGGCTACCTGCCCGATGCCCACCCGGGGCTGGTGTACGGTTACCGCGTCTACGGTCCTTACGATCCGAAAAACGGCCACCGTTTCAACCACAACAAACTGCTGATCGACCCCTACGCCAAGCAGCTGGTTGGCGAGCTGAAGTGGTCTGAAGCGCTGTTTGGCTACACCATCGGTCACCCCGATGACGACCTGAGCTTCGACGAGCGCGACAGCGCCCCGTTCGTGCCCAAGTGCAAAGTCATCGACCCGGCCTACACCTGGGGCCGCGAGCAGCGTGTAAACGTGCCGTGGGACAAGACGATTTTCTACGAGACCCACACGCGCGGCTTCACCATGCGCCATCCTTCGGTCCCTGACGAAGTCAAAGGCACGTTCTCCGGCCTGATGGTCGACGACGTGATCCAGCACATCAAAGGCCTGGGCGTCACTTCAGTCGAGTTGCTGCCGATTCACGCGTTCGTCAATGACCAGCACCTGCTCGAAAAAGGCATGACCAACTACTGGGGCTACAACACCCTGGCGTTCTTCGCGCCCGACCCACGTTACCTGGCTCACGGCAAAATCGCCGAGTTCAAGGAAATGGTTGCGCACATGCACCACGCCGGTCTGGAAGTGATTCTGGACGTGGTCTACAACCACACCGCCGAAGGCAACGAGCGCGGCCCTACCCTGTCCATGCGCGGCATCGACAACGCCTCGTACTACCGCTTGATGCCAGATGACAAGCGCTACTACATCAACGACTCCGGCACCGGTAACACCCTCGACCTGAGCCACCCGTGCGTGCTGCAGATGGTCACTGACTCGCTGCGCTACTGGGCGACCGACATGCACGTGGACGGCTTCCGCTTCGACCTGGCCACCATCCTCGGTCGCTACCACGATGGTTTCAGCGAGCGTCACAGCTTCCTCGTGGCCTGCCGCCAGGACCCAGTGCTGCGCGAGGTCAAGCTCATCGCCGAGCCGTGGGACTGTGGCCCGGGCGGCTATCAGGTCGGCAACTTCGCGCCGGGCTGGGCGGAGTGGAACGACAAGTTCCGCGACAACATCCGCGCGTTCTGGAAAGGCGATGAAGGTCAATTGGCCGATTTTGCCAACCGCATGACGGCGTCCGGCAATTTGTTCAACCAGCGCGGCCGTCGTCCTTACGCGTCGGTGAACTTCATCACCGCCCACGATGGCTTCACCTTGCATGACCTGGTGTCATACAACGACAAGCACAACGAGGACAACGACGAAAACAACCAGGACGGCAGCAACGACAACCGCTCCTGGAACTGCGGCGTTGAAGGCCCGACGGACGATCCGGAAATCAACGCGCTGCGTCTGCGGCAGATGCGCAACTTCTTCGCCACGCTGCTGTTCGCCCAAGGCACGCCGATGGTGGTCGCTGGTGACGAGTTTGCCCGCACCCAGCACGGCAACAACAATGCCTACTGTCAGGACAGTGAGATCGGCTGGGTCAACTGGGATCTGGACGAAGACGGCAAGGCGCTGCTGACGTTCGTCAAACGCCTGATCAAGCTGCGTCAATCGCACCCTATCCTGCGTCGCAGTCGCTTCCTGGTGGGTGATTACAACGAGGAGCTGGGCGTCAAGGACGTGACCTGGCTTTCGCCAAGCGGCGACGAGATGAGCACCGAGCAGTGGGAAGATCCGAATGGCCGTTGCCTGGGCATGCTGCTGGACGGCCGCGCACAGGAAACCGGTATTCGTCGTCGCGGCTCCGAAGCGACGTTGCTGCTGCTGGTTAACTCGCACCACGACGGCGTCAACTTCACGCTGCCGGAAGTGCCGGAAGGCCTTAACTGGACCAGCCTGATTGACACCAATCAGCCGGAAATCAGCGGCAAGGACGTGTTCGAGTTCGGCTCCGAGTACACGGTGACACCTCGTTCGCTGCTGCTGTTCAAGCTGCAGAAGGAAGACCAGGCGTAAGCAAACGACGCCTGTTTTACTAGCGACACCCACTTGCCCGCGACCGGGTCAGTCAGCCAGATGAACAGGCTGGCTGACCTGCTCGCGGGCAAGTCTCGTTACGCCCCCCTGCTTTGCCTCCTCGCTTCAAGCCTGTCCGCCCAGTCCTGCCTTCCCCCCGATTTCATTGACTTTGTAGTCACGAATCGACCTCCGTGTTCTGAAACTACAAATTATGTAGTGCTTTAAAATAATCACTACAAAAGCGTTGACGAGGCTGTTTGCCGACGGCATAGTTCAGGCGTCTCCCCGATCGGGAGAGCTGGCAAAAATATTCCGGGCCCGCTCGACACAGCCGTCGAGCCACCTCTGGATGTGTGCTGCCCACAAGGCAGATTGATGAAGCCGAACCGGCAAGATCGCCCTACCAGGCCGAGCGCTGGCGACACGTCCTCATGACACTTGTGGTCGACCACCCAGTCGCCCGTGTCGTGAACGCGTCCGCCCTCCTCGCCCTCCCGGTACGATCTTTCCCGGCTCCCTCAATATCCACACCCTTGCGGCCCGGCACCGGCTCTGTGTACCGACGGACCTTGCTTGTCAGCGTTGGAAAGGACTGCGGATCGATGGACGATTCGCCATTGCGTTTGAACTCACTCGTCAGATTAACCAGTGGTCAAAAAGGGGTAACAACCATGAACCTGAACAACCAACCTACCATTGATCAATTGGCCCGACTGTTCGCCGCACGCAAGGATTCCCTTGATAGCCACATCCTGTGGGTGTGCGAAGAAGGCAACGTGCACATGGACGGCCTGGGCGCCTGCACCGAGGAGCAGCAATTCGAGGACCAGCACCCGCACATGCGTGCCCGCCTGAAGATGTACCGCAAGGGGCACGGTTACGTCGGCAAGAAGGCGGCGGCGGACAAGCAGTTCCTCGGGCAGGTGCTGGAGACGCTGAGCAGTGAATGGGGCGCCGTGCAGCAAGCGCCTGGCCTGCGCGTCATCGACAAGCTCTGCTGAGTGAAGCGCCGTTGCCTGCCCGTTGTTGACGGGCAGGCAGCGGTGGCCTTCTGAGGTGCTCAGCCCTTTGCAATCCCACTCGCCAACAGCCCCACGTCCGCCTACTCCGTTTTGCCTTGAACTTGGCGCCGCGCTGCTCTTCCAATGCAGGCGAGCCGTCTGACGGTTACGCCTCATTCCCTGGAACAAACAACGCCCGCGTGCGTAATAAAGGTGCCGTAATGGATCTGGACAAGCTCAGCAAACACGTCAAAGCCGGCGAGATCACCGAGATCAATTTGGTCTCGGTTGAAGGTGGTTCTTATGTGATTCACGGGGTAATGGACGGCCAGTCCCACGCCATCTCCAGCCCCGACGGCAAAGTGTTGCACGTGGCCTCGGTGGAAGAAGCCCGCAAGTGCCTGTCGTCGACGGAGGAGGTGCCGCTGTTCATCGTGCACCCGGTGGTCTACGACGAAATGGTCGGCCAGCCGCACTCGACAGCCGAAGCACCGCGTGAGCCGATTCCGTTTCGCTCGGCCCATTGACCTGAGTGCGCAGTGCTTCCCGGCAGACCCGGCATCAGCCGGGGAAGGCCGATACAGGCATCGACCAGAGTCATCTGCACCCGACCCGCGCACTCCCGCCCTTCAAAACGCCAGCTTGTACCCGATCATCAGCAGCATCAGCGCCAGGCACGGACGCAGGATGGCGTCGGGTATGCGGCCGGTGAGGTGGCTGCCGATGTAGATGCCGGGCAGCGAACCCATCAACAGGTAGCCCAGCATCGCCCAGTCCATGTTGCCCATGCTGGCGTGGCCGATCCCGGCGATCAGGGTCAGGGGGACGGCGTGGGCGATTTCGGTACCCACCAGACGACGCGTTTCAAGGAAGGGGTACAGCAGAAACAACGCCACCGTGCCGAGTGCCCCGGCGCCAATGGACGTCAGTGCGACCATGACCCCCAGGACAACGCCGGTCAGGACCGTCAGCCCGTTCAGGCTCTTGCTGCTGAGGCGATAACGATCAGCTGCATGACGTTGCGCGAACGCCAGCAGACGTTTCTTGAAGAAAATCGCCAGTGCAGTCAGCAGCAGCACCACGCCCAGCGCTTGCTTGATCACCAGGTTCATGGCGTCCGGCGCGGTGTGCAGGCTGCTCAGAAACCACAGCGTCAGCCCGGCGGCCGGCACGCTGCCCAACGTCAACCAGCCGGTGATACCCCAATCGATGTTGTCGTTTTTCTTGTGGACCAGCACGCCGCCGCTTTTGGTGATGGCGGCGTACAACAGGTCGGTGCCCACCGCCGTGGCGGGGTTGATACCGAACCACAGCAAGATCGGAGTCATCAGCGATCCCCCGCCCACACCCGTCATGCCCACGATAAAACCGACCACCAGTCCTGCGACGACGAAACCTGCGTTGCCAAAATCCATTGCTCTGCCTGACTGCACTTTCAAAAGCCGGCGGGCAGGATAGCGATGTTTGCTCTAACGACCGCTGGTTTTCTTATATCGGCGCTAGATCGAGACGTTCTATGGTTATAACCAGATTGAGCACAGCGCGATCCCCGGTCCGGTTTTTCAGGGCTCGCCTTCCCAGTAATCCAGCGTCGCGTCAGGGCGCTGCACGGCGGTAAACGCCCGTGCGCCGTTAAGGGTGACCATCGCCTGGTACTTGCCGGAGTCCGGGTACTCGCACACTTCCGGCGTCTCACGGGTGCTGATGGACAGGTACTTGAGCGGCGCGTCAGACGTGTTGATCAACTGGTGGGGATACGCCGGCCCCGGCGGAATGAAGATCACATCGCCGCTGCGGATCGGCAGCATTTCCCCCGCGACACGCAACGTGCCCTGCCCATCGAGGATGACGAACATCTCTTCCTGGGCGTAATGAAAATGGTAAGGGCACGAGCGCTTGCCCGGCGCGACGATGTCCACCGATGCGCCGAGCTTTTGCGCGGCGGTGTCGGTGCCCAGCCGGGCAGCATGGCTTTCGTACAGCGGGTCGCGGCGCTCGTGGTGCAGTGGCACGTCATTAACGTTGCGGATCAGGCGCGCGGCCAGGGCAGCGGGGTCATTGCTCACGGCGTACTCCAGTAGAAACGGCGATGCCCATCAAGGGCGGCATAAATGTGCGCTGTAGGTCTTCGTGACGGGATGCGCTCTAACGCGTGGCGACGATGAACAGCCGCGGGAATGGCAGCAGCACCGTGCCGTCGTCCAGTGCCGGGTAGGCCTGGCTGATCGCGTGCAGGTACGCCTCGAGAAATTCCTCCTGCTCAGCCTCCCCCAGCTTTTGCAGATAAGGCCGTAACGCCGAGCCCTTGAACCACTCCACCACCGCCGCGTGACCGCCGCTGAGGGGATGGTGATACGTGGTGCGCCAGACATCGACCTCGGTGCAGTGCCCGCGCAGCAGTTGGAAGTAATACGCCGCCGGGTGTCGGTCGGGGTGCTTCACGTCACCAATCCTGTCGACCCACTGCGCACTCGCGGCGATGTCTCGTGCCAGGCGATGGGCAGGCTCCTCCAGATTGTCCGGCGTCTGGACGGCCAGCACGCCACCGGGATTGAGCAGGCTGACCAGCCGCGGGTACAGAGCCGCATGGTCGGGCACCCATTGCAGCGAAGCATTGGCGAGTATCACGTCGTAGCGCTGCGCCGGCTGCCAGGTGCCGATGTCGGCCCGTTCAAATACTACGTTCGGCAGCCGCTGGCGGGCTTCGCCCAGCATGTCGTCGGAACTGTCCAGCCCGCTCACCGTGGCGTCCGCGTAGCGCTCGGCCAGCACTTCGGTCGAGTTGCCAGGGCCGCAGCCCAAGTCCACCGCCGTTCGCACGCCGGCCAGAGGGATGGCGGCGACGAGGTCGCGTACCGGTCGGGTGCGTTGCTGCTCGAACAGGGAGTACTGCCTGGCGGACCAACTCATCGGACATTCCTTCTCGGTCTGGGGAGTGGCGAGAGTAGAACGCGCGAGTCGGGAGTACAAATCGGGAAACCGGCAAGCGCTCAGGGGCGGGCCATCAAATCGTGACCCTGCAGGTGAGATGACCGCCTGAAACCGGGTAAGACACGTACAGGCCTGACGCCACCTGGACACGAGAAGCAAGGGCCTGGTCACGAACCTTCTGCGCTGCCGCCAACAGCTGTCCTGCAGCCAGGCGTCCATTGGACACTGCATCGACAAGCGCCTGAGCAATGTCGTCCAGGCCCGCTTCGGCTGACACCAGCAACAGATGCGCACCGGCATTCAGCGCGGCGATGGCGGCGTCGGCGGTGCTGTTGCCGCGCAGGATGGACACAGCGTCGAGGTCGTCGGACACGATCAGCCCGTCAAATCCCAACGCGTCACGCAGCAGGCCGATCACCGCCGCCGAGGTGCTGGCCGACTGGTGCGGGTCCAGCGCCGGAAACACCGCAGGCCCGGGCATGATGGCGCCGACGCCTGCTGCGATGACCTGCCTGAACACGTCCAGCCCGTTGCCGAGCGCAGCGGCGTTGTCGGGCACCGACGCCTCGGCCACCGCCGGGTCCTGCTCGACCTGGTAATGACCGGGGAAGTGCTTGGCCGTGGCGATCACACCGGCGCGCTGCACGCCGCGAATGAATGCGCAGGCGATGCGCGCCACTTCCACCGGATCGGGCCCGAGATGGCGCTGATGCAGCCACGGATTGATGCCAGTGACGACGTCGACAATGGGTGCCAGGAACAGACTGACGCCCATGACCCGTGCCGCGCTGGCCATTTCATAACAGCGCGCCTCGATGTCTGCGCCGCTCATGGAGGTCAGTTGCGCCGCGGCCGGCATGCCGGGTACCAGACCGTGCAGACGCTGGATGCCGCCAAGTTCTTGATCGACAGCAATCAGCACCGGCGCCGCTGCACAGACCGCCGCCTCCCTGGCGATGGCAGAAAATTGCGCATGGGTTTCGGCCCGGCGGCGCTCGAAACTCATGCTTCGGGCCAGGTATTCATCGCGCGTTTCGCCCAGCAGTACCGACACGCCGCCGGCTTGCAGGTGGCGCCGCACGGGCTCATCAAGCGTCAGGCCCGCAATCGCCGGCATCAGAACTGACCGTGCAGCCCGTTGCAGTTCGTCGTGTGGCATGTGGTCTCCGTCGATCAGGGCAATGAGGGGTGAGCGTCACTCGGCTGTGAGTGCTCGTTTTTGCTCACTTTACTAGGCATCCGCGCAATGTCAAACGCAACGAGCATATTAACAATCACAATCGAGCAGATGAAATGTGCTATCAGAATGGCGTTGCGACCTGTTCTCAGCGGTGCCATTGCCGTGTGGCGAAACCTGAAAAAATTCTGAACGCCCGCTTCTCATTTGCTCGGTTGCTGGTCAACATAGGCGCCCATCGACCCGATCGAACCGTACCGTTTTCTTATTCAGGATGAATTGATGCGCCGTTTATTTCCGTACTCACTGCTGAGCTGCGCCATGGCCGTGGTGCTGGCGGGTTGCAGCTCGACGCCGAACAACCCGTCGTTCAATTTCGATACCACCAAGACGCCGTCTGATTACGCCAAGTGCATCTACCCCAAGTGGCAGCAGATCCACCCCGGCACGACCCTGACCGAGAGCAAGGGTCACTACAAACTGCTGATCTCCGGAAAGATCGCGTCCGATGAAATTCTCGAGGTCTACAAAGGCAACCCCAACACCCGGGTGTTCCTGTACCAGCGCGCGCCGCTGTCGTCCGCTTTTGGCCGCAACGCGCTGGAAAAAGCAGTCCGCGAGTGCCTGTGATGACGGTGTGCATTCCGCTGCGCCGTTTCGTCGCACGACGCGGACCGAAGTGACCGAAATCCGGGGGCTCGGCGGTAGCCCTGCCCCGTACCCCGCAAATCCCGAGACGCAATCGGGCTGAACTTTTGCTTTTGCGGCTTCCTCTGAAAGTGACACCGCATGCCGATGGCACGCGTCGTTCCCATTTAAGAGGAAACCGAAAGCATGAGCACTCAACTGAACGGCAAGAAGGTTTTGATCATCACGTCCAACACCGGGATTGAGCGCGACGAGCTGCTTAAGCCGCTGGAGGCATTGAAGGGCCAGGGCGCTGCGGTGACCCATGCCACGATCAAAGGCGGCGACGCGCAATTGTTCCTGCACGACACCGACAAGGACGCGGTTGTGACGTCCGATGCCAAGCTGGCGGACCTGTCTGCCAACGATTTCGACGCACTGGTCATTCCCGGCGGCACCGTCAACGCCGACACCCTGCGCCAGGACAGCGATGCGCAACAGCTGGTCAAGGCGTTCACCGACGCTGGCAAAATCGTCGCGTCGATCTGCCACGGTCCCTGGCTGCTGATCGATGCCGGCGTGGTCGAGGGCAAAACCCTGACCTCCTACCCGAGCGTGCGCACTGACCTGGTCAATGCAGGGGCCGCCGATTGGGTCGACGCCGAGGTCAAGGAATGCCCCGCCAACGGCTGGACCCTGATCACCTCGCGCACCCCGGACGATTTGCCTGCCTTCAACGAGGCCATCGCAAAAGCGCTGCTGGCCGGCTAAGGCTGTATTGGCAAGCCATCAAGCAAGACGCATCGACGCCGCTGATCAGCGGCGTCGATGCGTTTGGCGGCACGCTGTAATGAACACCAACCGTGTGGCGTGCGTTGGCGCCGGCTGGCTTTGTGGCACGGCCTGAAAGCCGGACAAGCGAAGCGGCTTTCTTCGGAAACGAAAATACTTGAAACCAAAATTCAACCGCTTCGGTCGACATCGAAGGACGCCGCGATCAGCGCGGTGTCGAGACGAGACACTTCGATGATTGCCATTGTTGTACCCGCGCACAACGAAGAAGACCTGCTGGGCGATTGCATCAAGTCCCTCATCGCCGCCTCTGTTCACGAGGACCTGAACGGCGAACCCGTGGAAATCCTCATCATGCTCGATGACTGCTCCGATGGCTCGGCCCGGGTCGCCGCGATCCATGGCGTCACTGCCCATGAATGCACGTATCGGAACGTCGGCATGACCCGCGCGGAAGGCGCCCGAATGATGCTCGAACGCGGCGCTCGCTGGCTGGCGTTCACCGATGCCGACAGCGTCGTGCCCTACGCCTGGCTGGCACATCAGGTCACCCTGGAGGTGGACGCGGTGTGCGGCATCGTCGACATTGATGACTGGTCCGGTCATTCCGACCTCGTGCGTCAACGCTACGACGCGCTGTACCGGCCGGTTGATGATCATCGTCACGTTCACGGCGCCAACCTGGGCGTGGACGCGCAGGCGTATCAGCGGGCCGGCGGGTTCAAGGCGCTGGCGGTCCACGAGGACGTGCACCTGGTGGCCGACCTCGAACGCACTGGCGCTTCGATCGCCTGGATTTCCGGGAACAGCGTGACGACCAGCGCACGAAAAGACTACCGGTGTGAGGAAGGCTTTGGGGATTATCTAAACTCACTGGCAGCGACATCGTTGCCACGTTGAGCATGCCTGCTCGATGCGCTAAAACCGGACCGTAGCACCGAGGTGCCCTGCCCATTTGTGTTTCTATCCCTTGAATGATTCAACGCTGGAATCCCGAATGACGCCCATCGATCATCCTGCCAGCCCCGGCGACGAGACACTTGGCGGGGGCATGCCCAGCGCCAGTGTCGCGATGCCCAAAACCGGCAACTGGTTCAAGCGCCTGCTGGCCTTCACCGGCCCTGGCTATATGGTCGCGGTGGGTTACATGGACCCGGGCAACTGGGCCACCGACATCGCCGGTGGATCGAAATTTGGCTACCTCCTGCTTTCGGTGATTCTGCTGTCAAATTTGATGGCGATTGTCCTGCAGGCACTGTCGGCGCGGCTGGGCATCGTCACCGGTTGGGATTTGGCACGCGCCTGCCGCGAACGCTGCAGCCGGTCGGTGTGCATCGCGCTGTGGATCGCCTGCGAAATCGCGATCATCGCCTGCGACCTGGCCGAGGTGATCGGCACCGCCATTGCGCTGAACCTGCTGTTCGGCATTCCGCTGATCTGGGGCGCGGTGATCTCGGCAGTCGATGTGTTTTTGATCTTCCTGCTCATGGGCCGCGGCTTTCGGGCGCTCGAGGCGTTTGTCATTGCTCTGCTGTTGGTGATCTTTGCCTGCTTCGCGATCCAGATGGTGCTGGCCCGGCCTGATCTGGCAGAGCTGTTTGCCGGCTTCATTCCCAAGGCCGAAGTGGTGACCAATCCCGAGGCGCTGTATCTGGCAATTGGCATCATTGGCGCGACGGTGATGCCCCACAACTTGTACCTGCACTCGTCCATCGTGCAAACCCGCGCCTACCCGCGCACCGATGAAGGTCGACGCATCGGCCTGCGCTGGGCAGTGACCGACAGCACCATTGCACTGACCCTGGCGTTGTTCGTCAATGCGGCGATCCTGATTACCGCGGCGACGGTGTTTCACAAGGCCGGCAAGACCGACGTGGTGGAGATCGAACAGGCCTACCATCTGCTTTCGCCGATGCTGGGGGTGGGCATGGCGTCGATGCTGTTCGGCGTGGCACTGCTGGCGTCGGGGATCAACTCCACGGTCACTGCGACCCTGGCCGGGCAGATCGTCATGGAAGGCTTTTTGCGCCTGCGCCTGCCGGGCTGGATCCGCCGCCTGCTGACGCGCGGTCTGGCGATCATTCCGGTGATCGTGGTGACAAGCTTGTATGGCGCCCAGGGCACCGCGAAGTTGCTGGTGCTGAGTCAGGTCATCCTGTCGATGCAACTTCCGTTTGCCATCGTGCCGCTGGTGCGCTTCGTGTCAGACCGCAAGCTGATGGGCGACTTTGTTACCGGGCCAATCCTGACAACCCTGGCGTGGGGCATCGCCCTGTTGATCATCGTACTCAACGTCGTGCTGCTGCTGGGCGCGTTCGGGGGTTGAGCGTCGGACAGTGTCAGAGGGAGCTTGCTTGCGAAGGCTTTTGTCATTAACTGCCTGTTCAGGGTCCCTACTGCAGCCTTCGTGAGCAAGCTCACTCCCACAGGTTTTGCATGCCCTGCGATTATCGGGTCAGGCCAAATCCCAGTGGGACCGGCTTCAGCCGGGAAGACGCCGGATCAAACACCCTAACTTTTGCGGTGTGGCAGGTGACGCCTTCCCTGCTGCAGCCAATTCCATCAACGCGCCGCGGACAATCCAGTGGGACCGGTTTCAGCCGGGAAGAGGCCAGATCGAACACCCTCACTTTTGCGGTGCGGCGACTGACGCTTTCCCGGCTGAAGCCAGTCCCACAAAGGCGCCGCGGACCTCCAGTGGGACCGGCTTCAGCCGGGAAGAGGCCAGATCGAACACCCTCACTTTTGCGGCGTGGCAGCTGACGCCTTCCCGGCTAAGCCGGTCCCACAAAGCACCGCGGACCTCCAGTGGGACCGGCT
>NZ_DASVUM010000266.1:0-10174 GCF_036387035.1 Pseudomonas sp.
CGGCACGAAGGCCTTGATGATCGCCACGGCGCCGAACACGTTGACGTCGAACTGACGACGCAACTCCTCCAGCGGCGACTCCTCCAGAATGCCTTCGTGGCCATAACCGGCGTTGTTGACCAGCACGTCGATGGGCCCGAACGCAGTGTCGGCTTCGACGACCACGCGGTCGATGGCGTTGAACTCGGTGACGTCCAGCAGTACGCCGTGGGCGCGGCCAGGTGCCTGGGCGTCGAACGCCTTCACCGCGTCGTCGTTGCGCAGCGTGCCGATCACGCGGTGACCCGCCGCCAGCGCCTGCTGCGCCAACGCCTGGCCGAAACCACTGCTGACACCGGTGATAAACAAGGTTTTTGGTGTGCTCATTGCGTCTTTCCTCACGAGGCCGAAGCCGTTGGTAGAAGGCCCCCATGGTAGGAACCTTGCGCCCCATACCGATGACCCAGTTCTACGCGATGATTGCCTGATCCTGCCCGGGCGTGGCCGATGAGCTCACGCCCGCGGATTGGCCGTGTTGCGGGTCACCAGCCGCAGCCCGCTCGCCACACTGCCCACCGCCGCAAAGCCGGCGCCGATGCTTAATGCCAGCACCGGGCCGTGGGTGCTTGAGATGCCGAAACTTAACGCGACCAACGCCGCGCCCGTGGCCTGACCGATCAAGCGCGCCGTCGCGATGGTGCCGCTGGCGCCGCTGGAGCGCTCTTTCGGCGCGCTGGTCATCAGCGCTTTCTGGTTCGGTGCCTGGAAGAAACCGAAGCCGATGCCGCACAGGATCATCCGCGCGACGATGGACACTACGCTCGCGTCGGCGGGCATGGTGGCCAGGGAAATCATTCCCAGGCACAGCATGGCCAGCCCGATACCGCCCAGCAGTCCTGGCGCGTACCGGTCAGACATACGCCCGGCAAACGGCGCGATCATCGCCACCACCACCGACCACGGCGTCATCAAAAAACCGGTCTGAACCGGATCCCGACCCAAGGTGCTTTCAAAAAAGAACGGCAGCGAGACGAACGCCAGCCCTTGGGTGGCGAACGAACAGAACGCCGTCAGCGCCGACAAGGCAAACATCGGCCGCTTGAGCAGGTCCAGGGGAAACATCGGCGCGGGGTGCCCGGCTTCGCGCTTGAGCATCAGCGCGCCACCCGTCAGGAAGACCGCCAGGGCAATCAGCACGCTGGTCATCGAACCCAACTGCGCCGCCTGGCTCAGGGCAAAGATCAGCGCGCCGAAGGTGATGACGTTGAGCAGAGCGGTGAGGCGATCAAAGGGCAGGGTGCCCAGTCGTGTGACTGGCAGGGAATTCCAGGCGAACACCAGGGCGAACAGGCCGATGGGCAGGTTGATTGCGAACAGCCACGGCCAGCTCGCCACCGACAAAACCAGCGAGGCCACGGTCGGCCCGATGGAAAATGACGAGCCCACCACCAGCGCGTTCATGCCCAGGCCCCGACCGAGGCGTTCGTGGGGGAAGATCGAGCCGATCAGTGCGGCATTGACGCTCATGATCGCGCTGGCGCCGATGCCCTGCAGCACGCGTGCGATAATCAGGCTGGGCAACGACCAGGCAAAGGTGCACAACGCTGACGACACCACGAACAGAATCAGCCCGCCCAGATACACTTTGCGATGGCCGAGCACGCCGCCCAGCGCCGCGAAGGGCAACAGGGTCGCGACAGCTGCGAGCTGGTAGGCATTGATGATCCACACAGACGCCGCCGGGGAGGCGTGCAGATCAGCCGCGATGGCGGGCAGGGCGGTGTTGGCAATGGCGGTGTCGAGTGTGGCGAGGGCAATGGACATCAAAATCGCGGCCATGCCGCGAAACTCGCGGGGCGTAAGCCTGTTACCGACGCGCGGGGCGTCCTGAGTGGCGGGCTGGACCATTATCGACAACGCTCCGGGGAGTGAACTTCAGGCAGGTCTGCAGGCGCAGACGACAGCGGTATGGTGCCGGTTTGTTAGGCTGCTATGCAATTAAACACGCGGCAAATTAAACACGCGCCAGACTGAGCGGAGGTCAGTTGGCGGATGGCCACGGCACGCGACGCGGAGCTGCAGCAGTGGCGAAGCTGGCGCCCGACCGTAGGAGCCGGCTCGCTGGCGAATGTGTGTGTCAGCCGCCGATTTCATCACTGAACCGACACGTTCGCCAGCAAGCCGGCTCCCACGGATGGAGTTTGACCCTCATTAACTGACCGGCCTCAGCTGTCCGCCGTATCAATGTCTTTATCGATCTCACCGGTCTGCCGCGCCGCTTTGGTCGTGTCCGGCGATTCATGCTCGTGTGGCTCGAAGTCAGGGGTAAAACTGTTTTTTTCGCCTGCGGGCGTGCCGTTGCTTACTTGTGTTTGCGCCTGAGTCTGGGCCTCGCCCGACGCTTCGCTCTGCTGTTCTTTCAGGGCGTCGTTCTGCGCCAGACTGCTGTCCGGGGTTTCAGGGTTCAGCGCCGGGTCATTGCGATTCAGGGATGGATCATTGTTCTGGGTAACCATGTGCACCTCTCCTGTCATAGCCCGTTCTGGGGGCTTACCGATTCGAGGGCAAAGGTGTGTAAGGGTTCGATCCAAGTGCTGATCGGCACGTCGGCTGTCTCAACTGTCCCGGTACGCACCGGTCACCGACAGACGACTGCCGAGGCGATAGCGCGACGACGGATGCTCCAACCGTACGTAAGTCACCACGTTGCCGTTGTTCCAGGTACGGCGCATCAGCACCAGGCACGGCTCGGCAGGCTCGATCTGCAAATGCTTGAGCGCTTCGGTGCTTGGATGGCTGGCCTCGACGATGTGCTCCATCTCATCAGGCTGAATGATGTCCAGCAGGTAACGCGCCGACTGCAACGCGTCGCCGAAGGGCTGCTGCAAGAAATCCGGCGCCGTTTGCGGGTTGACGTAGCGGTCTTCCAGCTGCACCGCCACGTCGTCCTCATAATGCACGCACATCAAGTGAAACACCGAGGCGCCGGTGACCAGCGACAAGGCCGACGCGACGGGCATCGACGCCGATTCCCGCGCGAGCAGCAGCACCTGGCAGCGGTAGCGATGGCCCCGGGCGAGGATCTCGTCGGCGATGTTGGTGATGCGTAACAGGTTGGATTGCGGTTTGCTGGCGGCGACGAAGGTGCCGACCCCGGACACCCGCCGTAAACGGCCTTCCTCGGTCAACTCGCGCAACGCCCGGTTGACGGTCATGCGCGACATGCCCAGTTCGACCACCAAGCGGTTCTCCGACGGGATCAGGTCGCCGGGCTTCCATTCCCCCGACACCAGTTTGCCGTGAACGAAGGCTTTCGCGCGCTGATACCGGGCCAGAGGTGCCGGCTTGTCCATGCTCATTCTCCCTCCACGATCAGCCGTGTGACCACTGCCTCGGCTGCATCACGCCCTGGCGTCCTGCCAGAACGCGTTGCGGTCCAGGTAGTTCTGCAAGAACTGTTGCAGCCGGGGTTGCTCGGCGTTGTGGAAAATCTGCCGGGGCGTGCCGCGAGCCACCACTTCGCCCTGATCGAGGAAAATCACCGAGTCGGCGACTTGCGCAGCAAACCCCATCTCGTGGGTGACCACGACCATGGTCATGCCTTCCTTCGCCAGGGTTTTCATCACCTGCAGCACTTCGCCCACCAGCTCGGGGTCGAGGGCCGAGGTCGGTTCGTCAAACAGCATGATGTGCGGCTCCATCGCCAGCGCCCGGGCAATCGCCACCCGCTGCTGTTGACCGCCCGACAACTGGGCGGGATAGGCGTGGGCCTTGTGCGCCAGGCCGACCTTGTCGAGCATCGCCATGCCGCGTTTTTTTGCTTCGTCCGCCGAGAGCTTGCGCACCCGGCGCAAGGCTTCGCAGACGTTGCCCAGGGCGGTCATGTGCGGCCACAGGTTGAACTGCTGAAAGACCATGCCGACGTTGCGTCGCACCTGGTTGATCTGCGATTGCGGCGCACGGCGACGGCCCTTGTCGGTGTGCTGCCAGCCGAGCAACTGGCCCTCGATGTGAATTTCGCCCTCGTCGTACTCCTCAAGGAACGCCATGCTGCGCAGCAACGTGCTCTTGCCCGAGCCGGACGGGCCGATCAGGCACACCACTTCCGAGCGCTGCACCTGCAGATCGATGCCCTTGAGCACGCGCAGGGTGCCGAAACTTTTGCCCACCTGGCTTAGCGTCAGGACGGTCGATTGCTCGCCGTTGATAGTCATACGGTCACCCAAGGTGTCGCGGGTCGGGGCGGGCGCGTTGCCGCCGGGAATCAGAAGACTGTTCATCAGGGTTGCCTGCTCAGGAAACGGCCGACGCGGGTTTCGAGAAGCATGCCCAGCCGCGAGCACAGCTCCACCAGAATCAGGTAACCGATGCACAGCATCAGCAGGGTTTCGACGAAAGCGAAGGTCTCCGAGCCAATGCCGGTGACCACCATCGTCAGTTCAGGAATGGTGATGATCGACAGCACGGCGGTTTCCTTGCACAGCACCGTGACCATGTTCACCAGCGCCGGCAGAATCATCACCAGCATCTGCGGCACCTGAATGCGCCAGATGCACTGCAGGCGGGTGATGCCCAGGCAGTCGGCGGCTTCCAGCTGACCCCGGGCCACCGACTGGAAACCGGTGCGGAAAATCTCGGCGAAGTAGACGCTGCCGTAAACCCCAAGGCCGAGGATGCCGGCGGGGATCGGGTCCAGACTGATGCCGAAGGACGGTCCGCCGTAGTACACCAGAAACAGCTGCACCAGAAAGGGGGTGCTGCGGATCAGCTCGATGAACACCCGCAGCGGCGCGCGCACCAGCCGGTTGCCGAACACCTGAGCGATAGCGATCAGCATCCCCAGCGCAAGGCCGAGCACGACGCCGCTGCTCCAGGTGCCGAGGGTCACGAGAAACCCCGAGCCGATATCACTCAGGTGGTCGGTGAAGATACTCGGGTCGAAGGTCATGCCGTGCGCTCCTTCAGGCGTCGTTCGAGCAGGCTCGCCGCATAGGCCAGCGGCACATTGATCAGGCAGTAGAAGCCGGCAAGCATCAGGTAGTCCTGCACGAACATGTAGTCGCTGGCGGCGAGGTTCTGGGCCGTGCGCGTCAGATCAGCCAGGCCCACCACCGAGACCAGAGACGAGGCCTTGATCAGCAGAATCATTTCATTGACCAGCGCCGGCAGGGTCAGGCCCACGGCCTGGGGCACGCGGATGCGCACCAGCATCTGCGCGTCGCTCATGCCCAACAGCCCGGCGGCTTCCAGCTGACCGCAAGGAATCGCAAGGAAACCGCCGCGCATGATCTCCGCAATGTAGGCGCCGGCGGCCAGGGACAGGCCGATGATCGCCGCCACCGTGGGCGAGACATTCGGCAGACCAACGCGGGGCAGAAAGTAATAGATGAACAGCAACTGGACCAGCAGCGGAATGCCGCGAAACACGAAAATGTAAGCACCACCGAGACGGCGCAGAAGGGGAATCGGCGACAGGCGCAGGCTGCCAACGAAGATGCCGATGACAAAGCCGAACATCAGCGCGGCCAGCGACACCTGCAAGGTCACCCACAGGGCGTCGAGGAGTAAGGGCGCGTTTTGCTGCAGCAAGGGCCAATCGAACACGGGGTTACTCCGGTGCGTGCGTGACGCAGGTGCTGTAGGAGCGTGGCTTGTCCCGCGATCGTCTGCGAAGCAGACGCCCGTCTATAAGACTGTGCCGCGGTTGGTGTCCCACGGCATGCCCTTTTACTGCCACTGCGTGGCAGATCGCGGGACAAGCCACGTCCCTACAGGTCATTCATCGGGCTGGATCCAAGGGTCAAGCGTTACCACGTTGGCTCGAAATCACCCTTCGGCACGTCCATTTCTGCGCCCAGCCATTTCTTCTGCAGCGCGGCCAGGCGGCCATCGTCATGCATCTTGGCCAGGGCCATATCCAGCGCGGCGATCAGGCTGTCCGCGTCGGCGTCTTTACGGCCCAGGTAGGCGAAGTAGGATTTCTTGCCGAACGGCGGTTGCACCACCTTGTACAGATTGCTTTTCTGCGCCGCGACAAACGAGATGTTCGGCAATGAGTTGGCCACGGCAACGATGCGCTTGGCCGCGAGGTCAGCGTAGGCCTGGTTGTTGTCGACGTATTCCCGGATGGTGACCTTCTGCGGCAGGGTTGCGGCGTACGCTTTCAGTTCTTCCAGCTGCGCCGAGCCCTTGCCGGCACCGACGGTTTTGCCCGCGATGTCTTCAGGCTTGCTGAGGCTGTCATCCTTGGCGCCGGCGAGCAGGGCCACGGTCGCTTCGGCAATCGGCGAGACGAAGTGGTAACGCTCCTTGCGCGCCTTGGTCACGATGATCGGACCGGCCACCACGTCGAATTTCTTCGCTTCAAGCCCCGGCAACACGCTCGGCCACGGCAGGTCGAGGAACTTGATCTTGACCCCCAGTTCCTGCCCCAACGCCTCGAACAGCTCGGCGTTAAGGCCTTTCTGCTTGCCCCCTTCGAGAAAGTCGAACGGCGCGAACTGCATTTCAGTCCCGACCACCAGCTCACCGGCTTTTTTCACATCGGCCAACTGATCGGCCTGGGCCGACGATGGCAATACGGCCAGGGGCAGCAGCCCCAGCGCGGCAGCGATACTCAAGCGTTTAAACGTCCTGCGGAACACAGAGTCGAGTTGCATGGGATGGCTCCTGGGTGGATGCGGCGTGTTTCGTCGAATGCAGCGGGATATGCGGTGAGCGGGTCAATGAGTCTGTAACTGCAGTTAGCGTGCCATACCGGTATATACAACCAGCAGGGTGTCATCCCCCGAGAATCTTGCCCGGATTGAGAATGCCATTGGGGTCGAAACTCTTCTTGAGTTCGGCCATCACCTGCAACGCTTCGGCGCTGACCGAGTGATGCAGGAAGTCGCGCTTGAGCAGGCCGATGCCATGCTCGGCCGACACCGCGCCGCCCAGCTCGCCGACCGCGCTGTACACCAGCGCTTCGATGTCCAGCACCGGCGCGGGCTGCGGCAGCGAATTGCAGTCCACGGTCAGGTGCAGATTGCTGTCACCGATGTGGCCGAAATACACGCTTCGGTTACCCGGCCAGCGGGCGTCGATGCGCTCACGGCAGCGCTCGGCAAACTCACCGATGCGGCCAATGGGCAGGCTGATGTCGAAATTCAGCGGCGTCAGGCGCTGGGGAAACTCGGCGGTCGCTTCGCGGATCTTCCACAGCCCCCTGGCCTGAGCCTGGGAGGTCGCAACAATGGCATCGACGACTTCACCGGCCTCGATGGCCGCTTCGAGGGTCTGCTCCAGCGCCTCGCCGGGGCCGGAGGATTCCAGCAACACATACAGCGGGTGATGATCGGGCATCGGCGCGACGGGCTTGTCTTGCGCTGAGTCTTGCGTCGAGCTGTCCAGCCACGACACACCCAGGCGGAAGAAGTCTTGCCACATCAGCTCATATGCCTGGGGCGTGCCGACGCTCCACTGGATGCGCCGCAGCAGGGCCACGGCGCTGGCATAGTCGGGCAGGGCACAGAGCAGTGTGGTGGTCGGGCCGGGTGGCGGCGCCATCTTCAACACCGCACGGGTAATCACCCCAAGGGTGCCTTCGCTGCCAATGAAGCACTGTTTTAGGTCATAACCGCAGTTGTTCTTGATCATCTTGTTCATCAGGTCGAGCACACGGCCGTCCGCCAGCACCACCTCCAGTCCGAGCACCAGCTCGCGGGTCATGCCGTAACGAATCACCGCATTACCGCCGGCGTTAGTGGCAATGTTGCCGCCGATCTGGCACGAGCCGCGGGCGCCCAGGTCCAGGGGAAAGAGAAAACCGGCCTCGGCCACGGCGTGCTGGATGTCCTCCAGCGTCGTGCCCGCGCACACGCTGACCGTCGCGGCCGCGCTGTCGATCTCCTCAATGCCGCGCAGGCGATCCAGCGACAGCGCGATGTCGGTGGGGCGCGGAACCGCGCCGCCGGCAAGCCCGGTCATGCCGCCCTGAGGCACCACGCTTTGCCGCGCCGCGTTGCAGATGCCCAGAGCGATTGAGACCTGTTCGGTGCTGGTGGGCAAAAGCAGCGCAGCGGGGCAGGCCGGCGCGTGGCGGGTCCAGTCGCTGTAATGGCGCGGGCTGATGGCCTCGCCGGTCAACACCTGCGCGTCGCCCAAGGCCTGGCGCAGCTGGCTGATGGTCTGTTGCAGGTCGCTCATGGAATCCACTCGATCAATTCGCGTCAGCGGCGGGCATGCCTGAAAGCGCGGAGGCTGTATAGACAGCTGAGGCAAGATGCAGGCCAGTTAAGAGGTGCCAATGGAAAGGGCCAGTAGAGGGCTTCCCGGCCACAACCGGTGCCGCGGTTCATGCGGCGCACACTGACCTGTCACCAATCGTTGCACCTGAGGTGGGGCCGCTCTGCGGTCAGGCGCGAACGCAGGGGCTTGGCGCCACGGCACAGTAAATGCTTGATCAGGTCTAGACAGCCCAGTCCATTCCCTGCGCCCGGAGCCTTCATGACCGCCACCGCCAACCTCCCGATTATCGACATGGCCGGCGTGCGCGAAGGCGACGCTGCCGCCATCCGTCGCGCCGGCGACGCCATCCGCGAAGCCTGCAGCGAGAGCGGCTTTTTCTACATCATCAACCACGGCGTGCCCCGGCAGGTGATCGACAGCGCCATGGCGGCGGCGAAAACCTTCTTCGCCTTCGCGCCTGAGGTGAAGCGTCAGGTGGCGGTGAACAAGCGCCATCGCGGCTGGCATGCATTGGGCGGGGCGCTGATGTATGAGGCGACCAAACCGGATTTCAAGGAGTTTTTCAGTATGGGGCTGGAGCTGCCGGAGGATGACCCGAGCGTGCTGGCGGGGGAGGCGCTGCGCGGGCCGAACCAGTGGCCGGATTTCATGCCGCAATTACGGGTAGCGCTGGAGGCCTATTACGAGGAGATCGGCAAGGCGGGCGCTGATTTGTTGAAGGCAGTGGCCGTGGGTTTGGGCATCGAGTCCGATTTCTTTGCGCCGAAATACGGCAAGCGTTTGCAGCGTACGCAGATGGTCTACTACCCGCCGCCTCCGCCCCGGGCTGAGACCGATCAGTTCGGCGTCGCGCCGCACACGGATTACGGGTGCATCACGTTGTTGCATCAGGACAACAGCGGCGGGTTGCAGGTGCGCGAGCTGGGCAGCGGGAAGTGGATCGACGCGACGCCGATCGAGGGCAGTCTGGTGGTGAATGTGGGGGATTTGCTGGCGCGTTGGTCGAACGATCGGTTTCGGTCGACGTTGCACCGGGTGATCAATCAGTCAGGCCATGAGCGGTTTTCGATTGCCACGTTTTATGATCCGACTTATGGGGCCGTTGTCGATCCTTGCGATTTGGGGGTTGATGCTGTTGCAAGCCTTTATCCGGCGGTGGCGGCGGGGGATTACATACTTAAGCGGATTGATGATTCGATGGCTTATCGGAAACAAGCGCAGTGATTGAGGCGTCTCTCAGATTCGTGTGTATATCCGTTTTTTCGGAGCGCTGTTGTTATGGTTCCGCCCTTACGGCGGGTCACTTTTTCCAAGAGCCCGGATTGCCGGCCCAGAAAAAAGTAACCAAAAAGGCCCTGCTCCTGGTTGGGCCCTTCCTTCGTCAGGGTTCCTTCACTCCGGTCCCGCTCCGTGGGCCCGCTGCCATCCGCCATCCATGGCGGGGGGCAGCTCTCGCCGCATCCATGCGGCTCGGCCCACTGCGCGAGACCTGCGTTCAGCCTGCACCCAAGTCGCGATTTGTGGTGTTTGAACCTTTTGCGTATGAAGATCAAAAGCAAAGGCGAGCAAAAGCAAAAGCTTCCCGGCTAAAGCCGGTCCCACTCAAAGCAGCGCATGCATTGCGTCCACCGATCGTTCCCACGCTCCGCGTGGTAACGCCGCCTCGGACGCTCTGCGTCCTGCATACGACGCGCATTCAGGCCTGGGGATGTGACGCGGAGCGTCGCCGGAGGCATTACCACGCGGAGCGTGGGAACGATCAAAGGATCAGATACCGCGCGCACCTGTACAGATTGTGTGAAAACCTAGCCAACCTGTCTCGGATCTAAGAAAATGCCCCGAATCGAAAGGTGCGGGGCATTTTTTTATGGCGTATATCCAGGGCGAATCGCGAAACCAGACCAGCCTGTTTCCTGTGTCCATCGACGAAGTAATCCCCGAAGACCATCTGGTCCGCGTGATCGAT
>NZ_DASVUM010000267.1:0-8196 GCF_036387035.1 Pseudomonas sp.
GTGCCGTGAACGCAGCAATCCTTTGGCGGGCAGCGACGGGTCCGGCGTGCGGTTCTCGGCGATGGCGGCGACCAGCGCGCGCTGGGCCGGCATGATGATGCGCAGCACGTTGCCGACCATGATCGTGCCGATGATCGCACCTGTGTGCAGGTAAGCGGCCCGCCCGCTGAACACCTGGCTGAAGCCGAAGCAGGCAGCGATGATCAGCACGAACAGCACCAGGCCCAGCAGGGCAGGGCGCTTGCCCAGCGGCGAATCGCAGAGGATATCGTAGATCGTCCAGCTGGCGATCAATGAGCCGACGCCGATGGCGATGCCTTCGCTGCCGCTCAGCGTGCTGCCCGGTGCCAGCAGGTAAAGCGTGGGGTTGGAATAGAACACGATGCACAGCAACGCAATGCCCGACATCCAGGTCCAGTAAGCTTCCCATTTGAACCAGTGCAGGTCGTCCGGCATGGTGGGCGGGGCCAGCTTGTACTTTTCCAGGTGGTAGATACCGCCGCCGTGAATTGCCCAGAGGTCGCCCGACAGACCGTCGCGCGGGTTGGCGCGGTTGAGGTTGTTCTCCAGCCAGACGAAGTAAAAGGACGCGCCGATCCAGGCGATCCCGACGATCATGTGAATCCAGCGCACGCCCAGATTCAGCCATTCCATCAGATGTGCAGCCACAGTCTTACCCTTTGCCTGCCACCCCTTGGCGGGTGGTCAGACCCTTCTTATAGTTGGGGATCGAGAACCATCTTCTGACTCTCTTCGAAGAAATGCTCATCGCAGTTATTGCCACTGCCACTGCGATCAACCACCAGGAAGTCATCCCGCTTTTCGATCGTCAGCACCGGGTGGTGCCAGACGCCGCGATGGTAATTAACACCCTGCCTGCCATTGGTGATGAAGGCGCGGGTCAACTCGGGTTCGGGTGCATCGCCACGTGGCGCGACCACGACCAGAAAAGGATGGCCGAGCAGCGGAATGAAGGCCTGGCTGCCCAGCGGATGGCGCTCCAGCATGCTGATGGTCAACGGCATGTCCAGCGCTTCGGCGCGAAAGATGCTGATGATCGCCTTGTCGTCCGGCGTGGCCGTTTCGACCTCGGCCAGACGGTGAAAGCGCATGGTCGAGCCGTTGTTGATCATGAAATGATCGCTGCCGTCGGTTTCGATGACATCGCCGAAGGGGGCGAAGGCTGCCTTGGTCAACGGCTCGATGATCAGTGTGCGCATGCGGAGTCTTCTGTTTTCAGGTTCAAGATAAATAGCGTCATTGCCGACCACGGATCTGTACGCTTGCACATCACCTGTGGGAGCCGGCTTGCTGGCGAAGAGGCCGGAGACAACCGACCCATCTTTAGCGGACGGTACATTGCCTTCGCCAGCAAGCCGGCTCCTACAGAGTCATATGCTGATGATTATCACGCGGAGCGTGGGAACCATCAGACACGCGGGTTATTTCGCCACTTTGCCCAGCACCCGCAACCGGCTCACGCCGCCATCGGGGAAAACGTTCAGGCGGATATGGGTGATCGGCCCCAGCGCCTTGATCTGCTCGACGAAGGTGTGTTCGGCGTGCATCGAAAGCTTCTGGCTGGGCAGCAATTCACGCCAGAACAGGCTCTGGGTTTCGATCTGGCTGTCGGTGCCGCCTTTGACGAACGCCGCCTGAATCGAGCAGCTGTCCGGGTAGTTGCCCTTGAAGTGCAGGGTGTCGACGACGATCTGCTCGACTTCCCCGGCATGGCCCAGCGCCACGATCACCCAGTCATTGCCAGGCGTGCGACGACGCGCGGTTTCCCAGCCATCGCCCATGTTCACGCCGCGGCCCGGGTTGAGGATGTTGCTCATGCGCCCGAAATGTTCGTCGGAGCAGGCCAGCGCACGGCCGCCATTCAGCGCCGCGGCGAGGTCGATTTGCTCGTTGTCGGCCACCGCCGACCAGTCCCGGTGCGGTACGCCATACACGCGCAGACGCGCGACGCCGCCGTCCGGGTAGATGTTGAAACGCAGGTGGCTGTACGCCTTGGCGTCGCCGATCTCGTGGTAATGGTGACTGTCACCTTTTAGCTCCACGGCCGGCAGCACTTCCTTCCACTCGGTGTGCTCGTCCGGCTCGCCCGACGCCAGGAAGCACCCCTCCAGCGAGGCTGACGGCGGGTAGTTGCCGGTGAAGTACGACGTGTCGATGTCCACACCCTTGATCGAGCCGGCGACGCCCAGACGAATCACCGCACTGTCGTAACCCTCAAAACGCTTGCGGCGCGACTCCCAGCCGTCCATCCACTTGCCGTTGTCGTCGAACACGCCTTCTTTCCACACCGCCGGCGTCGGCTGGAACAGGCGGTTGGCGTCGGCGAACCAGTCATCGGTGACGGAAAGGATCTTCGTCCCCAGACGTGCATCGGCCAGGTTGACGAACTTCTCGAAGGGTGCGGCGTAAGCTTTCATTCTTTTTGTCTGCCTTTGATAGTGGGCGTGGGAAAGGTCGGTCAGAGGGCTTGCAGGCGGAACATCGCGATCTTGTTGATCTCGGCGAGGGCGCAGGCAAACTCGGCGTCGGCCGTGTTGTGCATGCGCGTCTCGAAGGCCGCGAGGATCTGATGCCGGTTGCTGCCTTTTACCGCCATGATGAAGGGAAACGCGAACGCCGCTTTGTAGGCGTCGTTCAGCTCGGTGAAGCGCTGAAACTCTTCGGCCGTGCATTGGTGGATACCGGCGCCAGCCTGTTCAGAGGTGCTGGCTTCGGTCAGTTGGCCTTGCACGGCGGCTTTGCCGGCAAGGTCCGGGTGAGCGTTGATCAGCGCCCGTTGCGCGGCGTGATCGGCACTCAACAGGATGTCGCTCATGCGTGCATGCAGCGTTTCGATGTCATCAAGCTCGTGCAACTGGCCCAGGTCATAGGCCTGTTCGGCGACCCAGGGCGAGTGTTCATAGATGTCGGCGAAGGCCTGGACGAACTCGTCACGGCTGAGGGAGGAGGGCGTCAGGGTATGAAAACGGCTCATTCGGCAGCTCCGTTGAAGGGATGAACCTGGTGCCAGTGCCGCGCGATCTCGACGCGACGGGCATACCAGACTTGCTCGTGGCCTTTGACGTATTCCAGAAAACGTTGCAGCGAAGCCAGTCGTGCAGGGCGGCCGATCAGGCGGCAGTGCAGGCCGATCGAAAGCATTTTCGGCGCCTCCGCCCCTTCGGCGTAGAGCACGTCAAACGCGTCTTTCAAGTAGTCGAAAAAGTCATCGCCCTTGTTGAAGCCCTGCACCTGGGTGAAGCGCATGTCGTTGGTGTCCAGCGTGTACGGGATCACCAGGTGCGGCCTGCCGGTGGGGTTGTTCGGCTCCCAATACGGCAGGTCGTCGTCGTAGGTGTCGCAGTCGTAAAGGAAACCGCCTTCTTCCATCACCAGCCGTCGGGTGTTGGGGCCGGTGCGCCCGGTGTACCAGCCCAGCGGACGTTCGCCGGTGAGTTCGGTGAGGATGCGGATCGCTTCGAGCATGTGCTCGCGCTCCTGCGCCTCGTCCATGTTCTGGTAGTCGATCCAGCGATAGCCGTGGCTGCAGATCTCATGGCCGGCGTCGACCATGGCGCGGATCACGTCGGGGTGTCGCTGCGCGGCCATGGCCACGGCAAAAATGGTGAGCGGGATATCGAATTGTTTGAACAGCTTGAGCACGCGCCATACGCCGGCCCGGCTGCCGTATTCGTAGAGCGATTCCATGCTCATGTTGCGTTGGCCCTGCAGCGGTTGCGCGGCGACCATCTCGGACAGGAACGCTTCAGACTCCTTGTCGCCATGCAGAACGTTGCGCTCACCGCCTTCCTCGTAATTGAGCACGAACGACAGCGCGATACGGGCATTGCCTGGCCAGTGGGGATGGGGCGGGTTACTGCCGTAACCGATCAGGTCGCGTGGGTAGTCGGCGCTCACTGCAATCTTCCTTATCTACATGTGTTCGGCGGCGTTGGTCGTCTGGGCAAAAACATCCGGATGCCACGACGATCGCTGCGAGGATGAGATTGTATACAACTTTATTTACAACTTGTAACCCTGTTTTTTCATCTCGCGTCACGTCGAGGCTGTTCAAAGCCTCTGCAATAAACTTGCCTGATGAGTCAGATATTGCGTCTGGAACACGCCATTGGCGCGGCGAATGCCACTTCTCGGGCGTCAGGCATGTGATGAGCAGGGGAACGCAATTTAAGCGATTTTAATTGTGTACAATTCATCTTCAAACTGTCTTAATCCTGCTTCTGTCTTACCGCGAGCGCCCGGTTGGGGTGCACGCCATCTTTCTTACTGAATGAGGCAACGACACGCCATGGGACGACTCACCACTCACGTGCTGGACGCTGCGCATGGCTGCCCCGGCAGCTCAATCCGCGTGACGCTTTACCGGGTCGACGGCGAACGGCTGGAGAAAATCGCCGAGGCCGTCACCAACAGCGACGGCCGCTGCGATGCGCCGCTCTTGCAGGGCGATGACTACTCATCGGGTGTCTACCAGATGCAGTTTCAGGCCGGTGAATACTTTCGCAGCAAGGGCGTGCAGCCCGGCAAGCAGGCCTTTCTCGACGAGGTGGTGCTGCGCTTTGGCATCGACGCCGGGCAAGACCACTACCACGTGCCACTCCTGATCTCGCCCTACAGCTACTCCACCTACCGCGGCAGCTAAATCGCTGGCGCTTGCTGATCAACCTGTTCCCCCTGTTCCTCTTGCCCGCCCACACTGCGGGCTTTTTTTTGCCCTTGGCTTTTGCCGCGGGCTTTGGGCTTTCAAAAACTCAGCGGCTGATCAGGGCGACGGTGCCGGCGG
This sequence comes from Pseudomonas sp., assembly GCF_036387035.1. Lineage (GTDB taxonomy): Bacteria > Pseudomonadota > Gammaproteobacteria > Pseudomonadales > Pseudomonadaceae > Aquipseudomonas. The sequence goes on from NZ_DASVUM010000267.1 coordinate 4,805, forward strand.
TGCCGAACAGGCCGGCGCTGATGCGGTTGAACCAGGTCTGGCCCTTGCCCGTGCGCAGATAACGGGCGGCGCTCCGGGCGCTGAGGCCGTAGAACAATTTGCAGCTCAGGTCGAGGACGGTCCAGGTGATGATCATGGTGATCAGTTGGCCGAAGAACGGCTGATCGGCCTTGAGAAATTGCGGCAGAAAGGCGGCGAAAAACAGGATGTCTTTGGGGTTGCTGGCGCCCAGTACGAACGCGCGCCAGAACAACGAGCCAAAGGCCGGTGTACGGAGCGCCTCGGGCACTTCAGCGGCGCTGGCGGGCTGGCGTGATTGTTTCCAGCTCTGCCAGGCGAGATAAGACAGGTACAGGCCGCCGACGATTTTCAGTGCACTGAACAGCTGCTCGGACGCCAGCAGCAACGCGCCCAAGCCCAGGGCAGAAGCGCTGAGCAGGCAGATCGACGCGCAGACGCCGCCGAGGAAAGCGGGGTAGGAGCGCAGCAGGCCGTAGTTCAGGCTGTTGCCGATCATCAGCAGCGACAGCGGCCCCGGAATCAATATAACGACCAGTGCGGCGCCGCTGAACAGCAGCCAGGTTTCCAGTGTCATGGGTGGTTCTCCTTGGTTATTTCAAAAAAGCAAAACGCCGCTTGCTGCGCGGCGCCATGTCTTGTGCGGGTTCGACCGACGGGATGTGTGTCTGCCCAGCCATTAATGGCCGGGCCAGGTGGACGCAGCCTTACAAAAACACAAACTTGGCAATGAAGATCGCGCACAGCACCCACAGGCTGATGGAGATTTCCCGGTGGCGGCCGGTGCCCGCCTTGAGCACCACATAGGTGATAAACCCCAGCGCAATCCCGTCCGCGACCGAAAACGTCAGCGGCATCATGATCGCCGTGACGATCGCCGGAATGCTGTCGGTGGCTTCTTCCCAGTCGATGTGCGCCATGCCGCCCATCATCAGCATCGCCACGTAAATCAATGCACCTGCGGTCGCGTAAGCGGGAATCATGCCAGCCAGTGGCGCGAAGAACATCGCCGCCACGAACAGCACGCCCACCGTCACGGCGGTCAGACCAGTCCGACCCCCGGCTGCCACGCCCGAGGCGCTTTCCACGTAACTGGTGACCGGTGGCACACCCACCATCGCGCCGAACACACTGGACGCGCTGTCGGCCTTCAACGCCCGCGAGAGGTTTTCGATGCGACCGTCTTCGCGCACCAAACCGGCGCGCTGTGCCACACCCATGAGCGTGCCGGCGGTGTCGAACATGTGCACGAACAGAAACGCCAGTACCACGCTGATCATGCTGACGTTGAACACGCCCGCCAGGTCCATTGCCATCCAGGTCGGCGCCAGGCTCGGCGGCATGGAGAAGATGCCGCCGTAATGCACCAGCCCCAGCCCCCAGCCGGCCAGCGTCACGGTGATGATGCTGATGAGGATCGCGCCGAACACCCGGTGATAACTCAATACCGCAATCATCAGAAAGCAGATGGCAGCGAGCAGCGGAGCGGGCTCGCGCAACGAACCGAGCCTGATCAGCGTCGCCGGGCTGTCCACCACGATTCCGGCGGTCTTCAGGCCGATCAGCCCGAGGAACAAGCCGACCCCCGCGCCCATGGCGTAACGCAGGCTGACCGGGATGCTGTTGAGCAGCCATTCGCGGATCCGCGAGAGGGTCAGGAACATGAAGATCACGCCCGAGACGAACACCGCGCCCAGCGCTGTCTCCCAGCTGTAGCCCAGGGTGCCGACGACGGTGTAGGTAAAGAACGCATTCAGGCCCATCCCCGGCGCCAGGCCCACCGGCCAGTTGGCGTACAGTCCCATCAGCAGACAACCGAGTGCAGCGGCGATGCAGGTGGCGACAAAGGCCGCGCCGTGATCGATGCCGGCGTCGGCCATGATGTTGGGGTTGACGAAGATGATGTAAGCCATGGTGATAAAGGTCGTGAGCCCTGCCAGCAGCTCGGTTCGGACGGTCGTGCCATGCAGGCTGAGCTTGAAGAGGCGTTCAAGCAGGCCTTTGCGCGGCAGCGTGAGATCCAGCGGCGTGGCTTCGGTTTTGCGACTTTCCACAGTGAAATCCTCGGGACGTTTTTGTTGTTATGACAAAGCCGGTGGCGGGCTTCGGGAGGCGAGTGGACCCGTCAGGCCGATTTGTTGACTGAGAGGTCAGAAACGTTCACGAGGGATTATGCTTTTGTATACAAATAATGCAAATAATGTTTTAGGTTTTGTACGGAGTATTTGGCGGATTGTGTGCATAACGCGCCGTGCTTCCGGAACCTGTGCAGACGTTGCCGGCTGTGTACAATGCGCCATTACTTTTACTGTGACTTTGCCGGGATATCTGCTATTGGTTGCTCCAACAGTGGTCGTACCCGCCCTGATCACGGCAAGGCCCAGCGCCGGATTCTGTTACCACGAGTGCCCATGAACGATCAGTTGCAACCTCTCAAGAAACACCCGCGCACGGCTAAATCCGGCCGCAGCGGCACCCAGGACGACATCGTCTACGCGCACATTTTCGAGGCCATACTCGAACAGCGTCTGGCGCCTGGCACCAAGCTGAGTGAAGAAGCCCTCGGCGAGATCTTCGGCGTGAGCCGCACCATCATTCGTCGCGCACTGTCGCGTCTGGCCCACGAAGGCGTAGTCTTGCTGCGTCCGAACCGTGGCGCAGTGGTGGCCAGTCCGAGTGTTGAAGAGGCACGCCAGGTGTTCTTCGCCCGGCGTCTGGTGGAGAAGGCGATCACCGAACTGGCGGTCGAGCACGCCACCGCGGAACAGCTCGGCGAGCTGCGCCAGATGGTCAGCGACGAGCGCGACAGTTTTTCCAAAGGTGATCGTGGCGCGGGGATTCGTCTGTCCGGGGAATTCCACCTGAAGCTGGCGGAAGCCGCCAAAAACGCTCCGTTGATCAGCTTCCAGCGCAGCCTGGTGTCACAGACCTCGCTGATCATCGCCCAGTACGAAAGCGGCAACCGCTCGCACTGCTCCTATGACGAACACACCCAACTGATCGACGCCATCGAAGCCCGCGATGCCACGCTGGCGGTGAGCCTGATGATGCATCACATGGACCACATCGACAGCAAGCTCAACCTCGACGAAGAAAGCGCCTCGGACGACCTCCACGCCGTCTTCTCGCACCTGATGCTGCCCAGGAAAAAAGCAGGGCGCAGCCCGGCGGTCTGACCCCCCGGTTCGCCGCACAACGTGCGGCGAGCGCATTATTCGCGCCGAAACCACAACCTGTAGGAGCGTGGCTGTAGCGGTCCAGTTTTATTGGACCATTCCGTAGGAGTATTTAGGCCGCCCGCTTCTCAAAGACAGCGGGTGGCACGTTGTTCGAGGCGGTGTGACAGCGACGATGGTTGTAATGCGAAATAAAAT
>NZ_DASVUM010000268.1:0-71897 GCF_036387035.1 Pseudomonas sp.
TTCGCTGATCATCGCCCTCACGCCCGGCTATGAAACCATCGGCGTTGGCGCTCCCATCATGCTGGTGTTCGCCCGCCTGTTGCAGGGCCTGTCGGTGGGTGGTGAATACGGCACCTCGGCCACCTACCTCAGCGAGATGGCGACCAAAGAACGCCGGGGCTTCTTCTCAAGCTTCCAGTACGTGACCCTGATCTCGGGCCAACTCATCGCGCTGGCGGTGTTGATCGTGCTGCAGCAGACGCTGACCACTGAGCAATTGCACGCATGGGGCTGGCGCATCCCGTTCGCGATCGGCGCGCTGTGCGCGGTGGTAGCGCTGTTCCTGCGTCGCGGAATGGAAGAGACCGAGTCATTCACCCGCAAGAAGGACAAGCCCAAAGAAAGCCTGATGCGTACATTGATGCGCCATCCAAAGGAGCTGATGACCGTCGTGGGCCTGACCATGGGCGGCACGCTGGCCTTCTATACATACACGACCTACATGCAGAAGTACCTGGTGAACACGGTGGGCATGAGCATCACCGATTCGACAACGATTTCTGCCGCCACGCTGTTCCTGTTCATGCTGCTGCAACCGGTAATCGGCGCGCTGTCAGACAAGATCGGCCGCCGCCCGATCCTGATTGCCTTCGGCGTGCTGGGCACCTTGTGTACCGTGCCGATCCTCACCACCCTGCACACCATCCAGAGCTGGTGGGGCGCGTTCTTCCTCATCATGGCCGCGCTGATCATCGTCAGCGGCTACACGTCGATCAACGCCGTGGTGAAAGCCGAACTGTTTCCCACCGAGATCCGCGCGCTGGGCGTTGGCTTGCCCTACGCACTCACCGTGTCGATCTTCGGCGGCACTGCCGAGTACATCGCGTTGTGGTTCAAGAGTATTGGCATGGAGACCGGTTACTACTGGTACGTCACCGCCTGCATCGCAGTGTCATTGCTGGTGTATGTGTTCATGAAGGACACCCGCAAGCACTCGCGGATCGAAACCGACTGACCTGAACGGAGCTGCGGAGCAGCGTCGATCAGCCTACAGAGGGCAAAAACAAGGGCAGCTCACTCGGATGAGCTGCCCTTTTGCATTCGCAGGCGCGGCTAAGTGCATGAATAACGCTTCCTTTTCGCAGTATCAATTTCAGCGATGATCGCTACCAACGTGATTGACTTCTTAATAATTCTGAGGCGAGTAGAGTTCACTCCATACCGAGTTACCCACTAATTAAGTCGATCTGGAGCAACTACCATGAAAACTAACAAACTGATCTTCGGCCTCGCTTTCTCTCTTCTTGCAAGCAGCGCCTTTGCACTTCCTGCAGTGGATGCGCATCACGCCGTTAACGCTGCGGTAGTTGCAGAAAACGGCTCATCTCACACTAACATCGGTCGCGTCGCTGCTGACGGTTCTGACCATGTAGGCGCCAACCGCCTCGCCGCCGACGGTGCCGACCGTGTAGGTGCCAATCGCCAGGCCGCTGATGGTTCGGACCACGTAGGCGCCAATCGCCTCGCTGCTGATGGCGCTGACCGCGTCGGTGCCAACCGCGTGGCAGCTGACGGTTCTGACCACGTTGGTGCCAACCGCCTCGCTGCTGATGGCGCTGACCACGTAGGTGCCAACCGCCTTGCTGCCGACGGTGCTGACCATGTTGGTGCAAATCGCCTCGCTGCTGACGGTGCTGACCACGTAGGTGCAAATCGCCTCGCTGCTGACGGTGCTGACCACGTAGGCGCAAATCGCCTTGCTGCCGACGGTGCCGACCATGTTGGTGCAAATCGCCTAAGCTGAATCACCCTGACGTTCTCTCAGCCCGGCCCCGTGCCGGGCTTAATTTTTTCAGCTCCATTCATATCCGCAGGCCCTGTATTCCCGGGTCGTTCGACAAATTGCCATGTGCACAAACACCGGTTTATCGCACCCTGCTGATGGCCACCGGGCCTCAACCCCTCGCGCCTCATACGCGAAGATTCATAAGAATTCAAATTAGTCAATACGTCATTACAGCTGAAATGGCGAAAATTGCGCCATACGAGCGCACATTTCTCTGCAGCGCCTTAAAACCGGGCATCTCCGCCAACTATCATTTTTGGCAATGGTCGTTAGCAACAGCCTTAACTTCAACTTAATCTGCACGCGCGTAACATTGGCTCCATTCCCAAGTTGAAAAATTATTGAACTTACTGGAGCAACACTCATGAAAACTTCAAATATTATTTTTGGTCTAAGTCTGTCCATTCTGGCATCGAGCGCATTCGCTCTGCCTGTTGCCGAACAGCACTCGGCACTTAACGGCATGGTTGTAGCGGAAGGCGGTTCATCCCACACCAACGCCTCGCACACCGGCTCCTATCGTCAGGCTTCCGATGGCTCTGATCATGTTGGCGCCAACCGCCTTGCCGCTGACGGTGCTGGCCGCGTAGGTGCAAATCGTCAGGCCGCTGATGGCGCTGACCATGTCGGCGCCAACCGCCTTGCCGCTGATGGCGCTGACCATGTCGGTGCCAACCGCACAAGCTAAGCGACACCGGCGTCTTGTTTACCGCTTCACGTTCCACCTCCTGAACTCCCTTTGTAGCCCGACGCTTGTCGGGCTTTTTTTTGCCCGGCATTCGCCAGCGGCTGGAATCCTCATGCAATGCCTTGCACTATGGCGACCTGCTTTCGGTGCACGCGCACTGCGTGGCCGCCATCCGGCCCCTCCCATTCAGGAACACACCATGTCAGACGATATTCATTTTTATGAACCCTCCAAGGGTCATGGCCTGCCGCACGACCCGTTCAACGCCATCGTCGGCCCCCGCCCGATCGGCTGGATCTCGTCCCACGACGCAGAGGGCAAACTGAACCTGGCGCCCTACAGCTTTTTCAACGCCTTCAACTATGTGCCGCCGATCATCGGCTTCTGCAGCATCGGCCGCAAAGACAGCCTGAACAACATCGAACAGACCGGCGAATTCGTCTGGAACCTCGCCACGCGCAGCCTGGCCGAGCAGATGAACATGAGTTGCGCGCCGGTGCCGGCGGACGTGAGTGAGTTCGAGCTGGCAGGCCTGACGGCTGAACCCTCGCGCATCGTTTCAGTGCCGAGGGTCAAGGAGACGCCGGTTTCGTTCGAATGCAAGGTGACCCAGATCATTCAACTGCAACGCGCCGACAAGGAAGTCGTGCCGAGCTGGCTGATTCTGGGGGAAGTGGTGGCGGTGCATATCGCCAAGCGGCTGCTGAAGGAAGGGGTGTATGACACCGCCGCCGGAGAGCCGATCCTGCGCGGCGGCGGCCCGGCTGACTATTTCCAGCTGAGCGCGGAATCACTCTTCAAAATGTATCGGCCAAAGGCCTGATCATTCCTGAGCGAAGACCAGCTCGCCTTCCTGCGTCACATCGGCGAGCCGCTCCAGCTCTTTCACGGCGGCGTCGTCAGCGGCGAGCGCCGTGGGGAATTTCTGTTCCGCGAGCACGCGGTGGAAAGTCGGCGCACCGCCCATGACCCGCTCTTTGACGGCGATGGCTGCGCTGTAGCCGCCTTCGCCCGGGACAGCAGCCGATACGGCTTCGTGATGCTGGAATTCTCTGCGTGCCATGTTTCGACGCCCTGCCTGGAAATAAAGGCAGGATTTTAAACGGAGAGGGATTCGCCTCGGCAAGACTTTTGTTCTGCTTGTCGGCGGCGCTAGCGCGAAACCGTACATCACCCCGTCACCCGGCCAGACGGACGTCCGCAGCGACATAAGCCGTCTGCGCCTGAGCCGGGGTCACCGTGGCATAGGTCTGAAAATCCAGGCTCACCACCAGCGACTCGCTCAGCAGTTCGGAAAACAGGTTCAGCTCAGGCGCAGCGAACCAGTCGTTCATCGCGCTGGGATCAGCCCACGAACCGGTCATGACCCACACGTTTTCGTCCGTCAGGGATCTCTGCAGCGCGAAGTGCAGACAACCCGGTGCCGCGGCGGACGGGTTGATCAGGCTGCTCAGGCGGGCACCCACCTGGACGCTGTGTCCGGCGCGGGCGCGAACGGATACCCAATGGCTCACGACTGACGTATCTAGCATGGTCTGCGCTCCTTCTCTTTTGCGTGCGGGCCGCGATCCAGAATCTGTTGTGCGTGAAACAGGCGGCGGCTGGGCGTTAAGGTTAGGAGCAGCCGCGCCCGCTGCGGTAGCCAATTACTGCGCAGTTATTGCCTGATTCTGCGCCGACAGGCTCATCGTGCGTCACGCTCTGGGCGCTGCGCAGCGCCGGATGCATGGACTTTCAAGCAACCATCCCCGGCGGGCAGGCCACGTCCAAGGGGCCGATACACACCGGTAACAGGATCAGGCAATCATCCGGCAGAATTCGCCTACCGCTTGCGCTTGCCCAAAAATAAGCTGTGCTGCATCAATACCCTGCCAAAGGAGTTCCCCATGTCGCTCACCGCTCTTGCGCCGTCCGCACCGGACGCTCGACCCGTTGCCGAGCTGAACGCACCGATGACGCAACAGCGCGCCGAACTGGCGGAACTCATCCGCCGTCATGCCCCCGCCGATGGCAGTTTCCAGACGGTAATCAAACCGCTGTTCATGGTTCGCCACGATCATCCGTCGCAATCGGTGCCGGGGCTGGTACAACCGGCGCTGTGCATCATGGCGCAGGGCCGCAAGGACGTGACACTCGGCGGCGAGCTCTACACCTACGACCCGCTCAATTACCTGGTGCTGTCGGTGGCGTTGCCCATCAGTGGCAAGGTGATCCACGCGACGCCGGAAGAGCCGCACCTGGCCTTGCGCCTGGAAATCGATCCGGTGGAAATCAACGCACTGATCGCTGAAGCCGGGCCCATGAGCGTGCCGATGCGCCAGGGCAGCCACAGCGGGCGCGGCATGTACGTTGAGCGGATCGACGCGCAATTGCTGGACGCCGTCATCCGTCTGATCCGCCTACTGGACACGCCGAAAGACATCCCCATGCTCGCACCGCTGATCAACCGGGAGATTCTGTACCGCCTGCTGCGTGGGAGTGAAGGTCACCGGCTGTATGAAATCGCCATCTCCAATTGCCAGACCCACCGCGTGACCCAAGCGATCAAATGGCTCAACGATCATTTCCAGCAGCCCTTGCGGATCGAAGACCTGGCCAAAGAGGTCAACCTGAGCGTGTCGACGCTGCACCATCGCTTCAAGGCCGTCACCGCCATGAGCCCGCTCCAATACCAGAAGCAACTGCGCCTGCAGGAGGCGCGACGCTTAATGCTGGCGGACGGCCTCGAGGCGTCGGCGGCCGGTTACCGGGTGGGCTACGAAAGCGCTTCGCAGTTCAGCCGCGAATACAGTCGGCTGTTCGGCGCGCCGCCGCTGCGGGACCTGGCGCGCCTGCGCAGTACGGTGTGAAGCTGCGACGATCACTCGCGCAGCCGAAGCGACCCTCGGTCTTGGTCTGCCGGTCTGAAACGTCAGCCACAGCTGCTCATCCAGCGACCCTGGTCAATCTCGATCAAGGTTGGCCCCTCGCGCCGGCTGGCTGAACTCAGTGCCGCTTGCAACTGCTCAACGCTGCCGGCCGCCTCCGCCGCACATCCCAGTGCGTTGGCCACGCCCCTGAAATCTGGCGTGTAAATGTCCACGCCGATGGGCTCGATGGCGCGGTTGACCATGTACTTCTTGATCTCCTCGTAGCCCTGGTTATTCCACAGCAACACGACAATCGGCGTTCGGGCCTCCACGGCACTCGCCAGCTCAGGCAAGGTGAACTGCAAGCCGCCATCGCCAATCAGGCACACCACCGGATGCGATTCTCCAGCGTCGCGGCTGCCGAGCCATGCGCCCACGGCGGCGGGCAAGGCGTAGCCGAGGGTTCCGTAACCGGTCGATGAGTTAAACCAGCGCCGGGGCCCGTCGAGGTCGAGGGTCAGGTTGCCGGTGTACACGGGCTGGGTGGAGTCCCCCACGATCACGGCGTGCGGCAGCGCATCGAGCACCGTCTGCAAGAACAGCGTCTGCGCACGGGTCACGTCGTCCCAACCTGCCTCAATATCCGCCCTGAGTGCGGCAACCCGCGCAGGCCCCCAATCCGCGTTGCGCGGGGCCAGCAACTCACTGGCCATCGCTTCCACCAACGCCTCGGCAGCGCACTCGGCGTCTGAGACCAGCGCGACCGTCGGCGCATAATTGCGCACGGTCTGATCAGGGTCGATGTCGATGCGCAGCAACGTGCCCGGGATCTTGAAGTGTCCCTGGAAGGTAATGTCGTAATCGGTTTCCGCCAGCTCCGTGCCGATCGCCAGTACCACGTCAGCGCTTTCAATCACGTCACGCGTTGCATCGAGCGACTGCGTCGAGCCTATCAACAGCGGGTGGGCACTCGGCAGCATGCCTTTGGCGTTGATGGTCAGCGCGACCGGGGCGGCCAGCCGTTCCGCCAGACGCGTCAGAGCCGGCGCGGCGTCAATGGCACCGCCTCCCGCCAGGATCAGCGGCCGTTGGGCCTTGGCCAACAGATTCGCCATCTGCCTGATCGCGGCGGCCGCCGGCCCTGCGCGTGTCACCGACACCGGCAGGCAGTTCAGCAGGGCATCAGCGTTTTCCACCAGCACGTCCAGCGGAATCTCGATGTGCACGGGGCGCGGGCGAGCCGCGTGGAATACCGCAAAAGCGCGGGCCAGCACCGAGGGCAACTCAGCCGCAGACATCAAGGTGTGGGAGAACGCCGCGACGCCCGCCACCAGCGCGCTCTGGGACGGCAGTTCGTGCAGCTTGCCGCGGCCGCCGCCCAATTGACTGCGCGACTGCACGCTGGAAATCACCAGCATCGGGATTGAGTCCGCGTAAGCCTGGCCCATCGCCGTGGCGATGTTGGTCATGCCGGGCCCGGTGATGATGAAGCACACACCGGGCTTGCCGCGGGTACGCGCATAACCATCGGCCATGAAGCCTGCGCCTTGCTCATGCCGCGGGGTAATGTGGGAGATAGTCGAACCCGCCAGCCCTCGGTAGAGCTCGACGGTGTGTACGCCTGGAATGCCAAACACCCGCTCGACCCCATAGCCTTCAAGCAACTTGACCAGCACTTCCCCGCACGTCGCCATGTGTCCGTCCTCTTTATGAGCCTGCCAGAACCGGATCGCGATGGGCGAGGCATGATAAGCGAGCATTGAAACCGCAGCGCCGTATCGGCCACAACGCAAAAAATGTCATGCTTAGCCATGTCTTAAGCTCATGGCTGGCCTGCCGAATGAAACGTCTTCCGCCCCTCCCCGCGCTGCACACCTTCCTGATCACGGGCAGGTGCTGCAATTTCACCCGGGCGGCCGAGGCGCTGCACATCACTCAGGGCGCGGTTAGCCGGCAGATTTCAGGGCTGGAAGCTCATCTGGGTTATCGGCTGTTCAATCGTCAGGCGCGAGGCTTGAGCCTGACACAGCAGGGCCGGGAACTGTTGCCGCGCATCGAGCAGGTGTTCGGCCTGATCGAAGAGGCGGTGGATCGGGTCGATGCCAAACCGAGGGCGCTGCAGATCAAGGCGCCGACCTGCATCAGCCGTTGGTTGTTGCCGCGCTTGATGCAGTGGCACAAACAGCGGCCTGACGTGCCGGTGCAGCTGACCACGACGAGCGCCCACACCGTGGATTTCCGTCAGGAAGATTTTGACGCCGCCGTGGTGTTCGGCCCGCACCCGGGTGATGCCAACCACGTACAACCTCTGTTCGATGAACAACTGACCCCGGTGTGCTCGCCGGCGCTGCTGTCCAGTCACCCGCTCGCTGATCCCGCCGATCTCGATCAGCATATGTTGCTGCACCCCAGCCTCGATGGGCGGGACTGGACGCTGTGGCTGAAGGCCGCTGGTGCGAAGCCAAGTCGTGTCGAGCAGGGCCAGCACTTCGACACGATGGACCTGGCGATGACCGTCGCGTCACAGGGCTCCGGCGTGGCCATGGGCGATTGGTCGCTGATCGGTCAGGACCTGAGCGCGGGGCGCCTGGTCATGCCCTTTGAGCTGAAAGTGCGAACAGGCGCCGCGTATTACTTCGTTCATCCCAAGCGAGCCGAGGCATCTGCGTCGCTCCCTGATCTGCTGGAATGGCTGTCAACGCAGGCCGCAGAACGCCGCATCGGCTGAACAGCGAATGCCGGCTCTACTTCAACGGGCCGCCTGATAAAAACATTCAATCCCCCTCGCCCGGTGTGACGGCCAATAGCGACCTACACTGACAGTGTCCGCTCTGAATCAGCTGTCCTACCGGATCGAGGCAAGTGTCATGAGAACCACAATAAAAAGACAATGCGTTTACGTCGTCGCCGTCGTCGGCGTGTTGAGCCTGTATGCCGCAGGTGCCTACCGAATCGAACAGATGCGACAGGCGCCCCGCATGGCGGTGGCCTGCACCATGGGGCATTGCGTCCCGACCGATGCGACATTCAGCGCACTTCGCTGACGGCACACGCTCGTCAACGTAACGCGTGAATCTTCACAGCCTGCTATCGATTAGCAAGCTAACGGACTAGACTCGGCCCATATTCCTGCGCGTGTTCAGCAGGTCAATCTGCCAGTCGAGTCCCCTCTGTGACGAGCCTCAATCAACCCCGTCCGGATATCCGCAGCATTCTTTTCGCGCTGATGATGGCCGTTTTCCTCAGCGCGCTAGATCAGACCATTGTCGCGGTCTCGATGCCGGCCATCTCTGCTCAATTCCAGGACTTCGATTTGCTCGCCTGGGTCATCTCGGCCTACATGGTCGCGCTTACCGTGGCCGTGCCCATTTACGGCAAACTGGGGGACTTGTACGGCCGGCGTCGGCTGATGCTGTTCGGACTGGCGACCTTTACCCTCGCCTCGCTGTTCTGCGCCATGGCCCAGAGCATGGAACAACTGGTGTTGGCACGGCTGCTCCAGGGCATCGGCGCCGGCGGCATGGTCTCAGTGAGCCAGGCGATCATCGGCGACATCGTCCCGCCCCGCGAGCGTGGCCGTTATCAAGGCTACTTTAGCGGGATGTACGCGGCGGCCAGCGTGGCCGGGCCAGTGCTCGGCGGCTTCATGACCGAATATCTGTCGTGGCGCTGGGTCTTCATCATCAACCTGCCGCTGGGGCTGGCGGCGTGGTGGGTCGCGCGCAAGACACTGGTCGGCCTGCCGATTCCCCAGCGCAAACCGGTGATCGACTACCTGGGCACGGTGTTAATGATCATCGGCTTGACCGCCTTACTGCTGGGCATCACCGAGATCGGTCAGGGCCGCAGCTGGCGCGATGAATCGGTGGTCATGCAATTATCCGTGGCCCTCCTGGCGCTGGTGATCTTTGTGCTGTATGAGCGCCGCACCCGCGAGCCGTTGTTGCCTATGCACCTGTTCGCCAACCGCAGCGCCGTGCTCTGTTGGTGCACCATTTTCTTCACCAGCTTTCAGGCCATTTCGCTCATCGTGCTGCTGCCGCTGCGCTTTCAGACCGTGACCGGTGGAGGCGCCGACAGCGCGGCGTTGCACCTGATGCCGCTGGCCATCGGCATGCCCATCGGCGCGTATTTCGGTGGCCGGCGCACCTCGCTCACGGGGCGCTACAAACCCATCATCCTCACCGGCGCCGCCCTGATGCCACTGGCGATTCTCGGCATTGCGCTCACGCCGCCGCAGTCGGGCATTCTGACGAGCGTGTTCATGGTCCTCACGGGCATTGCCAGCGGGATGCAGTTCCCGACCTCGCTGGTAGGGACGCAGAACTCGGTGGACGTAAAAGACATGGGCGTGGCAACCAGCACCACGAACTTGTTCCGCTCCCTGGGCGGTGCGGTCGGCGTGGCAACGATGTCGGCCCTGCTGCTGGCCATGCTCGCCGGTTCCGGCATTGCCCAGGTCGGCGGCAGCGCGATTCCCGGCGAAGGCTCGGGGAATCTGCTGATGGACAGCCTGCATGCCGCCAGCGGCCCGGCGCTTGAACTGCTGCGCGGGCAGCTGTCAATGACCTTTCAGCACTTGTTGATGGGCAGCGCGGCCGTGTCACTGCTGGGGCTGTCGGCAGCGCTGGCGATGCCCAACCACCTGCTGCGGGGGCGGGACGACAAGGATCGGTAATCCCGTCCGGCGCGGCGGTCAGCCGCTGTAGAAACCCACCGCCACCAGGCAGTCACCGACTTTGCGCACGTAAGCGTGCTTGTGTTCGATCTTGCTGGTGACCGGGTTGCGCCAGCGGTATTCGTACTCGCCTTCGGGCTGTTGCTTGACCAGATCAAGCATCGGGATGCCGACCGGCTTGCCTTCCGGGTCCCTGACCTTGCTGAAATCGGTATTCACCAGCCTCAAGCTAGTGCCGTGGGCGACGTAGCGCTTGGTGTTCACGTTCACCACGAAGACATACAGATCGTCTTGCAAAAACCCACCCTTGAGGTCGTTGATCGCGCGAAGGGTGCCGTCCTTATCCTGTTCAAGCGCCTTGGACGCTCTGTCGAGCAATGCCCTCGCCTGCTCCGGCGAGGCGCGGGGCAAGTAGTAACCGACGGCTAGGACACGATCGCCGATACGCTGAAAATACACTCGCTTGCGCTCGACTTTGCCGTCGCGCCAGTTCTGCCAGCGGTATTCGGCCTGCTGGATGCCGGCGTCTTCGGGTGTTTGCAGCACCTGTCTCAAGTTTTTTTGCAGCTCCGGGTCCAGCACCGACGACACGTCACGGCCGATCAACGCCACCGACGGTCCGCCGCTGGCGAGCATGATGCCCTTGGTATCGACGACAAAGACATAACGCTCGCCGTCGACAAACTCGCCCTGACGGCTGAACTCGGCCAGCGCCTTGTCGCTCTGAACGCGATATCGGGCAACAGCCTTTTCCAGCAGCGCCCTGGCCGCTGCGGCTTCCTGAAGCTCATCGCCTGCAGCCCATCCTTGCCCGACGCACAGAGCTGCAAGTGCGCCAATCAGGAGTTTTCTGCACGCGCTCATTGACACGACTGCCATTGCTTCGCCCCCCAGTTTCTTGGTGATGGGGCAAGCGTAGTCGGGGGATTGCAATAGGGAAGTATTCGGCGCTTCGATGGGGCAGCAGGCCTGAATGGTCGCTGAATGACCCGGCAAACCGGGTAAAGCGAAGGTAAAGCGCCTGTTCAGTGAGGGTCAGGCGCGGTATAGATACAGGCCAAGCGCCACTTAGCTGGCCGTTTTAACAGCGCCGGGATCGCGTAACGCCGGGCTGAAGCGCAGCATGTCGAGAATGCCGTCGACCAGGCGCTCTGCGTCGTCTTGCAGCGAGAAGCTTTCCGGTACGAGCAGCCATTGGCCAAGGATGCCGTGTATGTAAGCGTGCAGGCAGATCGCGGCGCGTTGAGGGTTCAGGTCAGCGGGGAGCTGTCCTTGACGGGAAGCATTGCCCAGCGCCAAGGCAATTCGCTCGTTGGCGTCGAGCCAGACAAATTGCCGCTGTTGCCGCATGTCACACATTTCGTCGGTGAATTCGAATTTATGAAAGAGAATTTCGTTGATGCGGCGGGTTTTGGGGTCGCTGGCAACTTGTTGAAACAAATGGGTGAGAAGCTTGCGCGTCCATCCCAGTGGGTCCACTTCGTCTTCGCTTTCGCTTGCCTTGGCCATTTCTTCAAGGGGCTCATGCAGGCTGTCGAGCATCGCCTGGACCAAGTCGGCCTTATTGCTGAAATGCCAATAGATCGCGCCGCGAGTCACGCCCGCCAGGGTCGCGATGTCCGCCAGCGTCGTGCGGGAAACCCCTCGATCGTAGAAAGCCTGCTCGGCAGCTTCGAGGATCTGCTTGCGCGTTTCCTGAGCTTCTTCTTTCGTGCGTCGGACCATGGCAGTAAAAACCTCTATGAAAATGCCTCAGGCACTCTGGTCGAGTGGCCTGTACAGCACGTCGGGCGGCCTTTGTAATGCCTTGTCCCGGACCTACAATCGATACCCTCGGTGCGTTGGAGTGTCGCACTCGTGGGTGTTTACAAACAACCGTGAATGTAAGTATATTCATTAGCATGCTACTTATCCAGCAGGAACACTTTCCCGTCCCTTTCAACTTTTCATGAGTTCAGGCTCCTGACCCGAGGATCTTCATGCAATTCAAGCCAGCTGTTACCGTACTGGTCACTGCCGTCGCCCTGGCAACGCTGCTCTCCGGATGCAGCAAGAAGGAAGAAGCGGCTCCAGCACCACCGCCCCCTCAGGTCGGCGTCGTTACTCTGAAAACCCAGGCGTACACCCTGACCTCTGAACTTCCCGGCCGGACCACCGCGTTCCGTATCGCCGAAGTGCGTCCGCAAGTGAACGGCATCATTCTCAAGCGGCTGTTCACCGAAGGCGCAGACGTCAAAGCCGGTCAGCAGCTCTACCAGATCGATCCGGCCGTTTACCAGGCCACTCTGGACAGCGCCAAAGCGACCTTCGAATCTTCCAACTCGCTCGCCGGCCGCTACAAGCAGCTGATCAACGAGCAAGCCGTCAGCCGTCAGGAATACGACACGGCGGTGGGTTCGGCTCGCGAAGCGAAGGCTGCTGTGCAAACTGCGGAAATCAACCTGCGTTACACCAAGGTCTATGCGCCGATCTCCGGCCGCATTGGTCGTTCGCTGGTAACGGAAGGCGCGTTGGTCAGCAATGGTCAGGCCGATGCAATGGCCACCATTCAGCAACTGGACCCCATCTACGTCGACGTGATCCAGTCTTCGGCCGAAATGCTCAAGCTGCGTCGTGAGCTGGAAAGCGGCAAGCTGCAGAAAGCCGGCGACAACGCCGCCAAGGTCAAGCTGGTGCTGGAAGACGGCAGTCTGTACCCGATCGAAGGCAAGCTTGAGTTTTCCGAAGTCTCGGTCGACCAGACCACTGGCTCCGTGACCCTGCGCGCCGTGTTCCCGAACCCTGATCACACGCTGCTGCCGGGCATGTTCGTGCACGCACGACTGCAATCGGGCGTGGCAGAGAACGCGATTCTGGTGCCGCAGCAAGGCATCACCCGTGACCTCAAAGGCACCCCGACCGCCCTGGTGGTCAACGCCGACAACAAGGTTGAGACCCGCACTCTGGTTGCCAACCGCACCATCGGCAGCGACTGGCTGGTCGAGAAAGGCCTGAACGCCGGTGATCGCGTGATTACCGAAGGGCTGCAATACGTCAAGCCAGGCGCGCAAGTGAAAGTGGCCGAAGCCACCAACGTCAATGCAGCTAACCCGGCACCTGCCCCGGCAACTGATAAAGCCGCAGGCAGCAAAGGGGAGTAATTCATGTCGAAATTTTTTATCGACCGGCCGATTTTCGCGTGGGTAATCGCCCTCGTGATCATGCTGGTGGGGACGCTGTCGATCCTCAAGCTACCGATCAACCAATACCCGGCCATTGCACCACCGGCCATTGCAATCGCCGTAACCTACCCGGGCGCCAACGCGCAAACCGTGCAGGACACCGTCGTTCAGGTGATCGAGCAGCAGCTCAACGGCATCGACAACCTGCGTTATGTGTCATCGGAAAGTAACTCCGACGGCAGCATGACCATCACCGCGACGTTCAACCAGGGTACCAACCCGGACATCGCGCAGGTTCAGGTGCAGAACAAGCTCAACCTGGCCACCCCGCTGCTGCCGCAAGAAGTGCAGCAACAGGGTATCCGCGTGACCAAGGCCGTTAAGAACTTCCTGATGGTCGTCGGTCTGGTGTCCGAAGACGGCAGCATGGGCAAGGAAGACTTGTCCAACTACATCGTGTCGAACATGCAGGATCCGATCTCCCGTACCTCCGGTGTGGGCGACTTTCAGGTGTTCGGTGCTCAGTACGCCATGCGTATCTGGCTCGACCCGGCCAAGCTGAACAACTTTCAGCTGACGCCGGTCGACGTCAAGACGGCCATCACCGCCCAGAACGTTCAGGTGTCTTCCGGCCAGATTGGCGGCCTGCCTGCGCTCAAGGGCCAGCAGCTGAACGCCACGATCATTGGTAAAACCCGTCTGCAGACTGCCGAGCAGTTCGGCAACATTCTGCTGAAGGTCAATCCAGACGGTTCCCAGGTTCGCCTCAAAGACGTTGCCAAAGTCGGTCTGGGCGGCGAGAACTACAGCATTGACGCGCAGTTCAACGGCAAGCCGGCTTCGGGCCTGGCGATCAAGCTGGCAACCGGCGCCAACGCGCTGGACACCGCCAAGGCGATCCGCGCCACGATTTCCCAGCTGGAACCTTTCTTCCCGCCGGGCATGAAAGTGGTTTACCCGTACGACACCACACCGGTCGTTCAGGAATCCATCACCGGGGTTGTTCACACCCTGGGTGAAGCGATCATCCTGGTGTTCCTGGTGATGTACCTGTTCCTGCAAAACTTCCGCGCCACGATCATCACCACGATGACCGTGCCAGTGGTATTGCTCGGCACGTTCGGGATCCTCGCCGCCGCCGGCTTCACCATCAACACGCTGACCATGTTCGGGGTGATCCTGGCCATCGGCTTGCTGGTGGACGATGCCATCGTTGTGGTGGAGAACGTCGAGCGAGTCATGGCGGAGGACAAACTGTCGCCGCGAGACGCCACGATCAAATCCATGGAGCAGATTCAGGGCGCATTGGTGGGCATCGCGCTCGTGTTGTGTGCGGTTCTGTTGCCGATGGCGTTCTTTGGTGGCTCCACGGGTGTGATCTACCGGCAGTTCTCGATCACCATCGTTTCGGCGATGGCGCTCTCGGTACTGGTCGCGCTGATCTTCACGCCGGCGTTGTGCTCCACCCTGCTCAAGCCAATCGATCACGAGAAGCACGGGCAGCCGAAACGTGGATTCTTTGGCTGGTTCAACCGTACCTTCGACCGCAGCGTAGTGAGCTACGAGCGCGGCGTCGGCAACATGCTCAAGCACAAGATTCCGGCCTTCATCGTTTACGCGCTGATCGTTTGCGGCACCATCTGGATGTTTACCCGCATTCCGAGTGCTTTCCTGCCGGAAGAAGACCAGGGCGTTATTTTCGCCCAGGTGCAGACACCACCGGGCTCTTCAGCAGAACGTACGCAAACCGTCATCGACAACATGCGTAAGTACCTGCTGGAAGAAGAATCCGGCGCAGTGAATTCGGTGTTTACCGTCAACGGCTTCAACTTCGCCGGTCGCGGTCAGAGTTCCGGTCTGGCGTTCATCATGCTTAAACCCTGGGGCGATCGTGACGCGTCCAACAGTGTGTTCGAGCTGGCCAAACGCGCGCAGCAGCATTTCTTCGGCTTCCGCGATGCAATGACCTTTGCTGTCGTACCGCCTGCGGTATTGGAGCTGGGTAACGCCACCGGTTTCGACGTTTATCTGCAGGATCAGGGCGGCGTGGGTCACGCCAAACTGATGGAAGCGCGTAACCAACTGCTGGGCATGGCGGCACAGAGCAAGATTCTGGCCGGTGTGCGCCCGAACGGTCTGAACGATGAGCCGCAGTATCAACTGGTCATCGACGACGAACGTGCGCAGGCGCTGGGCCTGAGCTTGTCGGACATCAACACCACGCTGTCCATCGCGATGGGTGGCAACTACGTCAACGACTTCATCGACCGCGGTCGGGTCAAGAAGGTGTACGTCCAGGGCGATGCCAGCGCGCGGATGAAGCCCGAAGACCTGAAGAAGTGGTACGTGCGCAACAGCGCCGGCGAGATGGTGCCGTTCGCCTCATTCGCCACCGGGGAGTGGGTGTTTGGTTCGCCGAAGCTGTCGCGTTACAACGGTGTACCGGCAGAAGAAGTGCTCGGGACGCCGGCGCCGGGCTACAGCACCGGTGAGGCAATGGCCGAGGTCGAGCAATTGGCCAAGAAGCTGCCAGCCGGCGTTGGCCTTTCCTGGACGGGTCTGTCTTATGAAGAGCGTCTGTCGGGTTCCCAGGCACCTGCCCTGTACGCGTTGTCCATTCTGATCGTGTTCCTGTGTCTGGCGGCGTTGTACGAAAGCTGGTCGATTCCGATCGCGGTGTTGCTGGTGATCCCGCTTGGGGTTATCGGTGCGCTGATCGCGACGAGCTTGCGTGGCCTGTCCAACGACGTGTTCTTCCAGGTGGGTCTCTTGGTGACGGTGGGTCTGGCGGCGAAAAACGCCATTCTGATCGTCGAGTTTGCCAAGGAGCTGCACGAGCAGGGCAAAGGCATCGTCGACGCGACCATCGAAGCGTGCCGGATGCGTCTGCGGCCCATCGTGATGACGTCCATGGCGTTCATCCTCGGTGTGGTCCCGCTGGCGATTTCCTCGGGCGCCGGTGCAGGTAGCCAGCATTCGATCGGTACGGGCGTGATCGGCGGTATGATCACTGCCGTTATTCTCGCGATCTTCTGGGTACCTTTGTTCTTCGTTTCGATATCCTCGCTGTTCAAGGGCAAACAGAAACACACTCCACACGATGAGGCTGGCCAATGAGCAAGTCCCTGATCTCGCTGGCGGTCACCGCGTTCATTCTCGGCGGCTGCTCGTTGATCCCCGAATACAATCAGCCCGCCGCGCCGGTGCCGGCTCAGTTTCCGCAAGGTCCGGCCTACGCGCCGGCCCAGGCGGCAAACCAGGCGGCGGCCGAACAAGGCTGGCGTCAGTTTTTCCATGACCCGGCGCTGCAGCAACTGATTCAGACGTCGCTGCAAAACAACCGTGACCTGCGCGTTGCAGCCCTGAACATCGACGCCTACCGCGCGCAGTACCGCATTCAGCGTGCGGACCTGTTTCCCGGTGTGGCAGCCTCCGGCACTGGCACCCGTCAGCGCGTACCGGGCGATCTTTCGCAAACGGGCCAATCCGGTATCACCAGTCAGTATTCGGTGGGTCTGGGCATCAGTTCCTATGAGCTGGATCTGTTCGGCCGGGTGCGCAGCCTGAGCGAGCAGGCGCTGCAGACCTACTTCGCCGGTGAAGAAGGCCGTCGCAGTACGCAGATCAGTCTGGTGGCCAACGTTGCCAACGCCTATCTGACGTGGGAAGCGGACAAAGAACTGCTGAAGCTGACCCAGGACACCCTCGGGGCGTTCGAGGAAAGCCTGCGTCTGACCTCGCGCAGCAACGAAGTGGGCGTGGCGTCGGCGCTGGATCTGGCGCAGTCGCGCACCTCCGTCGAGAGCGCCCGCGTCAAACTGGCTCAGTATCAGCGACTGGTCGCACAGGACGAGAACAACCTGGTGCTGCTGCTGGGCACCAGCTTGCCGGCCAACCTGCCGGCGTCAAAGCCGTTGAGCGCTGACATGCTCAACGAAATGCCAGCGGGCCTGCCTTCGGAACTGCTCCAGCGTCGTCCGGATATTCTTCAGGCCGAATACAGCCTGAAAGCGGCCAACGCCAACATCGGCGCCGCACGCGCCGCGTTCTTCCCCAGCATCAGCCTTACCGCCAGTGCGGGTACCGCGAGCGGCGATTTGAGCGGGCTGTTCAAGGGCGGTTCGGGCACGTGGTTGTTTGAACCGACGATCAATCTGCCGATCTTCAACGCGGGCAGTCTGCGCGCAAGCCTCGACTACTCGAAGATCCAGAAAGACATCGGCGTCGCCAACTACGAGAAGGCGATTCAGACCGCGTTCCAGGAAGTGTCCGACGGCCTGGCCGCACGCAAGACGTTCACCGATCAGCTCAAGGCGCAGACGGATTTCGTCAACGCCAACCAGGATTACTACCGTCTGGCCGAGCGTCGCTATCGCATCGGGATCGACAGCAACCTGACCTTCCTCGACGCCCAGCGTCAGTTGTTCAGCGCGCAGCAGTCGTTGATCACCGATCGCCTGTCGCAGCTCAACAGCGAGGTCAATCTGTACCGCGCGCTGGGTGGCGGCTGGTACGAACAGACCCCGACTGGCGAACGCCAGCCGACGGCGGGTGATGTGCCATCCACCCGATTGTTCTGATTCAACGCCCATGAAAAAACCCACCAATTGGTGGGTTTTTTTTGCCTGCCAAAAAGCCATGAGAACCGCGACGACTACCGTTGCGTTACCGGCTGCCCTCGCAGGCCATGGTTATCCCAGCAGGAAGTCCGTGACGCGTAGGGCAAATACTTCGCCCAGTTCAGCGCTGGAGAGGTGCGCCGCGTAGTAGTCCGAAAGCTGGCTGCCGTAGATGTGGTTCTGCAAAAAATGCCCGTCTGCCACAGTGGTCACCGTATCGTGACTGGCGCAAATGATCAGGGTAGGGACATTGATCGAGCTGACTGCCTTGCGCAGGTCGGCATCCCGGACGGCGGCGCAGCAAGCGGCATAGCCCAGCGGCGAAGTCGCGGCCAGCACGTCGGTCACGGCGCAGACTTGATCCGGGTGTTTCTGGGCAAATTCAGGTGTAAACCAACGGCCTGCTGCGCCCTCGGCCAGCTCTTTCATGGCCTGCGCCCCGCCCTTCTCTATCAGCTCAAGACGCGGTGCCCACATTGCCTGATCGCCGATCTTCGCTGCGGTGTTGCACAGAATCAGCTTGTGCAGCCGATCGCCCGCATGGATGCCCAGCCACTGACCGATCAGGCCGCCCATGGACAGACCGCAAAAGTGCGCGCGGTCGATCTTCAGCGCATCCAACAGCGCCAGCACATCACGTCCCAGTTGTTCGATGGTGTACGGGCCCTGCGTGACGAGGGATTGACCATGCCCACGGGTGTCGTAACGCAGCACCCGGAATGATTTGCTCAGCGCCGCAACCTGCGAGTCCCACATATGCAGGTCGGTGCCCAGCGAGCTGGACAGCACCAGCACAGGCGCATCCGCAGCGCCCTCCATTTGATAATGCAGCTCACCGTCTTCAAGTGCTATGAACGCCATGGCAATGTCCCTCTCCGTCAAGCATGTGGAATCAGTGTGATGAACATGGACAGCGCGTGCCCCGCCCGGGCACGCGCGACAGGATCAGTGATCCTCGTGCAGATACGCCGGCTTCTTCGGCAGTCGCAGGCTGAACAAGAAAGCAATGGCCATCATCGCGGTGACGTACCAATAGAACGTGTTTTCCATGCCCATGTTTTTTAGACCCAGAGCGACGTATTCAGCCGAGCCGCCGAAGATCGCGTTGGCCACCGCATAGGCCAGGCCGACGCCCAGCGCACGGACCTGGACCGGGAACATCTCGGCTTTCACCAGGCCGCTGATCGAGGTGTAGAAACTGACGATGGCCAGCGCCAGGGTGATGAGCACAAAGGCGATGATTGGACTGGTGGTGGTTTTCAACGTCAGCAGCAACGGCACCGTGCACAGCGTGCCCAGTCCGCCAAACCACAGCATTGAAGCGCGACGACCAATCTTGTCGGCGAGCATGCCGAACACCGGTTGCATGCACATGTAGAGGAACAGCGCACCGGTCATGATGTAACTCGCGACCTTGGCGTCCATGTGCACGGTGTTGACCAGGTATTTCTGCATGTACGTGGTGAACGTGTAAAAAATTAGCGAGCCGCCGGCGGTGTAGCCCAACACGGTGATGAATGCTGCCTTGTGATCGCGAAACAACGCAGACACGCTGCCGGCATCCTTATTCTGACGCACTTCGGCCGTGGTGGTTTCTTTCAACGACCGGCGCAGGACCAGCGAAATCACCGCCGCCACGGCTCCGACCACGAATGGAATCCGCCAGCCGTAGGCTTTCAGCTCATCGGCGCTGAGAAACTGCTGCAGGATGACCACGGTCAGTACGGCCAACAATTGGCCGCCAATCAGCGTCACGTACTGAAATGAAGCGAAAAACCCGCGCTGCCCCCGCAACGCGACCTCGCTCATGTACGTGGCAGTCGTGCCGTACTCGCCGCCCACCGACAGGCCTTGGAACAGGCGCGCCATCAGCAACAGAAACGGCGCCCAGGCGCCAATCGATGCGTAGGTCGGCAGGCAGGCGATGACCAGCGAACCGGCACACATCATCAGCACGGAAATCATCATCGAATTTTTGCGGCCGTGCTTGTCCGCGACGCGGCCGAACAGCCAGCCACCAATCGGGCGCATCAAAAAGCCGGCGGCAAACACACCCGCCGTGTTGAGCAACTGCACGGTCGGATCATCGGAAGGAAAGAACGCCGGGGCGAAATAGATGGCGCAGAACGCATAAACGTAAAAGTCGAACCATTCGACGAGGTTGCCCGATGAGGCACCCACGATTGCGAAGATCCGCTTGCGCCGTTCTTCTCCGGTGTAGTGAGTCGTTGTCATTATTATTTCCCCAGGTGTAAGTAAGGTCAGCCAGTCTAAGACATAACCTGCAACATTTAGACTTAAGCAGGAACGTTTCGACATCACAAGGACAACCACCCAAGCCATCAAGTTGCCCATTCGTGGAGGCAACTGATGACCCGGGTGGTTGAATTGCCAGGATCTGGTTTAGCGCGCTATCGCCAGGGCCAGCCCCTGCCCCACACCGACGCACATTGTCGCCAGTGCTTTGCTGCCGCCGGTTTTCTCCAGTTGATGCAGCGCCGTCAGCACCAACCGCGCGCCGCTCATACCCAGCGGATGACCCAGCGATATCGACCCGCCGTTCGGGTTGACCTTGGGCGAGTCGTCGGCAATGCCCAGCTCGCGCAGAACCGCCAGGCCCTGACTGGCGAACGCTTCATTGAGTTCGATGACATCGAAATCATTGATCGCCAGGCCCAGCCGCTCAACCAGTTTGCGCACCGCCGGGACGGGACCGATGCCCATGACGCGCGGCTCCACGCCAGCACTGGCCATGCCCAGCACGCGGGCGCGTGGGGTCAGGCCGTGTTTCTTCACCGCTTCGGCGGACGCCAGAATCATCGCCGCCGCGCCGTCGTTCAGTCCCGCTGCATTGCCTGCCGTCACGGTTTTACCAGCCCCGTTGACCGGCTTGAGCTTGCCGAGCACCTCAAGGCTGGTGTCGGCACGTGGGTGCTCGTCGGTATCAACGACGGTCTCGCCTTTCTTGTGGGCGATGCGCACGGGCACGATTTCCTCGGCGAAGAAACCTGAGGCCTGAGCCGCTGCCGTGCGCTGCTGGCTGCGCAGGGCAAACGCGTCCTGATCCTCTCGCGAGATGCCGAAATCTTCAGCCACGTTGTCGCCGGTCTGCGGCATGCTTTCCACGCCGTATTGTTCTTTCATCTGCGGATTGACGAAACGCCAGCCCAGGGTGGTGTCTTCCAGTTTCTGTCCTCGGCCGAACGCGCTGTCGGCCTTGCCCATCACGAACGGTGCGCGTGACATGGATTCGACGCCGCCGGCGATGGCCAGCTCCATCTCGCCGCAGGCAATGGCGCGGAACGCCGAACCCACCGCGTCCAGGCCAGAAGCGCACAAGCGATTCAGGGTCACGCCCGGCACACTAGGCGGCAACCCTGCCAACAGCGCCGCCATACGGGCGACGTTGCGGTTATCTTCACCGGCCTGATTGGCACAGCCCATGAATACTTCATCCAGGTCATCCCAGTGGACCGACGGGTTGCGCTGCATCAAAGCCTTGATGGGCAGCGCCGCCAGATCATCAGCCCGAACCGTCGCCAAGGCGCCGCCGAAACGGCCGATGGGGGTGCGAATCGCGTCGCAGATAAATACGTCACGCATCATGCTTCTCCTGGCGCCTGGCCATGGGCGGCAGCGGTGCGCGCTTCCAGGTCACGCAGCGCCGTCAGTTCATACTCGGTGGGCAGGTCGGAGCACACGACGTTGTCGGCAAAACGCACGTTCCACCCGGTGGCCGCGATCACCTGCTCGCGGGTCACGCCCGGGTGCAAGGTGGTTACCACGAACTCGTGAGTGCCCTCTTCCGGCTCCATGATGCACAGGTCAGTGATAATGCCGACCGGCCCGGCGCCCGGCAGGCCAAGGCGCTTGCGCGAATCGCCGCCTTCGCCGTGGCCAACCGACGTCAGGAAGTCGAGCTTGTCGACGAAGGTCCGGGGGGACTGCTTCAGGATGATCAGCACTTCTTTGGCCGATCCGGCGATTTCCGGCGCGCCCCCGGCCCCCGGCAGGCGCACTTTCGGCGCATGGTAATCGCCAACCACCGTCGTGTTGATATTGCCGAAACGGTCGACCTGAGCCGCGCCGAGAAACCCGACATCAACACGCCCGCCCTGCAGCCAGTAACGGAAGATCTCGCTGGTGGACACCACAGTGTCCGCGGTTTCCGCCAGTTCCCCGTCACCGATGGACAGAGGCAGCACGTCGGGCTTGGCGCCGATGGGCCCGGATTCATAAATGAGCACCACGTCGGGCGACGACGTAAGGCGCGCCAGATTGGCCGCTTTCGAGGGCAGGCCGATGCCGACGAAGCACACCGCGCCATTGTTCAATCGACGCGCAGCGGCAACGGTCATCATTTCGCTGGTGGAATAGTTCATTGGTCAGCCTCCGCTGCGTGGGCCAGCGTGTTCTTGAACTCACTGAAATCACGGGTGCCATGGATGTGGCGATCGATCCAGGCGGTAAACGCCTCGCGATCACGGGCGATGGCATCCCAGGCCTGATAGAAACGGTTGTCGCGCTCGTAGTAGCCGTGCGCATAGGAAGGGTGCGCGCCACCCGGCACAACGCAAACTGCGCTCAATGCCCAGGTAGGCAACACGCAGGCGTTCATCGGCGCCTTGAGGTCGTCGACAATCTCCTCGACGGTGACGATGCAGCGTTTGGCCGCAAGCGCCGCTTCTTTCTGCACACCCAGGATGCCCCACAGCAGCACGTTGCCTTTGCGGTCAGCTTTCTGAGCGTGGATAACCGTGACGTCGGGGCGCACCGCCGGCACGGCCGCCAACACTTCTCCCGTGAACGGGCAGGTCACCGATTTGATCAACGGGTTGACCTTCGGCAGGTCGGAACCGGCGTAAGCGCGCAACACCGCAAATGGCAGGCCGGATGCGCCCGCCACATAGGCATTGGCGAGGTCGGCATGGCTGTGCTCTTCGATCTCCAGAGGTTGCGGCCATTGCCGTTCGACGGCATCGCGAAGCCGGTGCAGGGAGCCAACGCCCGGATTGCCGCCCCACGAGAAAATCAGCCGCTTCGCACAACCTGCGCCGATCAGTTGGTCATAAATCAAATCAGGGGTCATGCGCACCAGCGTCAGATTCTTCTTCTTCTGGCGAATGAGCTCGTGGCCCGCCGCCGTAGGAATCAGGTGGGTGAAGCCTTCAAGCGCAACGGTGTCGCCATCGTTGACGAATTGCTTCACGGCCTCGTGGAGGGAAAGAATCGCAGCCATCGGATGCTCCAGGTTCAGACTCGGTTGCCGACCTGTTGCGGGACGGCGTTGAGGCTGAGGTTATGCCTGGGGACGGGGCGTAACAATCCGATAATCGACTAAGTGTTCGATCACCGAACAGAGAGTGACAGCCTATGCGGAGTTCGATCTGCACCCCTTCAGGAGCTCAGGTGAACAACTGCGTGCTGAGGTCCCGGCTGGCATCCAGCATGATCGGCAGAAACTTCTGCTCCAACTCATTGCGCGTCACCCGACCCGCGCTGGTGCTGACATTCAGCGCCGCAAGCACTTGGCCGGATGCGTCGTAGACCGGCACCGCGATAGAACGCAACCCCTGCTCGAGCTCCTGATCAACGATGCACCACCCTTGTTGCCTAACTTGCTGCAGGCATTCGAGCAAGGCTTCGGGTGTGCGCAATGTGCGGCTGGTTTTGGGCTGCAGATCGACGTGATCCAGATATTCCTGCAGCGAGACGTCGTCCAGCGCCGCCAGAAGAATCCGCCCCATCGATGTGCAGTACGCCGGCAAACGCCCGCCCACTGCCAGGTCCACGGAGATCAGTCGCTGAGTGGTGGCTGAGCGCGCTATATAAAGAATGTCGTCGCCTTCGAGCGTGGCCATGTTGCAGGCCTCGTGCAGTTGATCACTCATGCGGTCCAGATACGGCTGCGATGAAACCGCCAACGGCGTCGATGACAAGTACGCATGGCCGAGCGTCAACACCTTAGGCAGCAGCGAGTACGTACGACCGTCAGTGGTGGCATAACCGAGCTTGATCAATGTGTGCAGGCAGCGACGCACCGCCGCCCTGGGTATTTCCGTTCGATGGCTGATCTGAGCGATGGTCAGGTGGCGTTTGCGCTCTTGAAAGGCATGAATCACGGCCAGCCCGCGTGCCAGCGAGGTCATGAAATCAGGATCACCGGTCAGCGCCTGAATCCTTTTTGCAGGGGACGCAACAATGGGCGGCGCAAGTGACGCGAAAGAATTACGCAATTGATCGTTCATGCTGACACCGTTCGTCGTGGCCGCGAAAGCCTTGTAGAACGCCACTCTCGCCTGTTTTCCGCACCACGGCAAGCGCGCTTTGGGCGATTATCGAACGACTGGCCGATAATCGCAATTGACCAGTTGCGTCGTTGCTTATACCTTTCACATGCCATATGTGGCTTCTTGGAACTACTGGTCAGGTACCCACTGAGAAGTCCCAGGTACGGCCTTGCTCACCGCAAGGCCGTTTTTGTCTCTGCCCCGCCCACTTATTTGTAAGCGTATAAATACAGATGCGCTATTCGCACCTTCATAAGCTGTCAATTTACGTCGTCAGAAAACTGTCTGGCGCGTTAAAACATGTGAAGCGTCAAGTTCTGTCATAAATCGGAGTGTGCAACTTAGGAACCTTCGTACATGAGAAAGGTATAAATCCTCAGTTGTTCCATTACGACAGTCTCGACAGTTGACTCGCCTGCGCATCTTCGCGATAGTGGCCGTCATTGAAGCCCTGGAACGCTAACGCGTGATTTAATCCCCCGCTTATCTGGCATGGATCCAAACTCACGCATGCATTGCACGGTTTGTTCGCAATGCTCGGCGCCGGCAGGCCAGCACCCTGGTCCATTGCCCTCTTGCAGGCACTCAATATGAATGTTGCTACGACAGTACTGTCAGTCTGGTGTCCGTAGCCGCCCACGGTTGAAGTGTGAATCATCCAGCGCAGCTCCGCTGCCCGATGATTATTCCTGGCTCGATACAGTGTGATCGTCAGGGCCGACACTTTCAGACTCGGCGTCAACACCGGGATTAAACTCGACCCGATCAGGTATTAACGTGACCAAAGATGAACTGCGCGCAGAATTAGAGCGCCAGGAACAACGTTACAAGGATGTTTACGGCGGCGAAGTGACCACCTATGCCGCCCAGCCCGAGCCAGAGCGCAAGCCTTGGCGCAAACGGGCCAGCCTGCTCGACCAGGCTTTCAAGCACGAACTGCAAAAGATGGAAGAAGAACTCAGGGAAGAGCCATGAGCCTTTCGCTTGCCGGTCGCTGATTCGGGCAGCCGACGACGAGCGCGCTCAATGCTTTAATGGCTGAGTTTGATTGACTGGTCTATGGTCTAGGATTGCTTCCCGTAGTGCTTCCCGACAGGAAGTCAACAGGCTGTTTGGGCAGAAATTTCGTTGCAGGTTGCTACCAATGAGCGGCGTGCCTATCGATTAGTTTTTTTTCTGTCATAATCCCGCCCCCTTAAGACCGGGTCAGAAAACCTTCCATGATCGATCTATTCAGCGGACTGGATGCTTGGGTGATTGTGAGCTTGTTGCTCGCCCTGGCGTTTGTCCTCACCTTCGAGTTCATCAACGGCTTTCATGACACTGCCAACGCGGTGGCGACAGTCATTTACACCAAGGCCATGCCGCCCCATCTGGCGGTATTTTTCTCGGGTGTGTTCAACTTCCTCGGGGTGCTCCTGGGTGGCGTCGGCGTGGCATATGCCATCGTCCATCTGCTGCCGGTCGAGTTGTTGATCAACGTCAACACCGGTCATGGTCTGGCAATGGTGTTCTCGCTGTTGGCTGCGGCCATCACCTGGAACCTGGGCACGTGGTATTTCGGTATTCCAGCTTCCAGCTCACACACGCTGATCGGCTCGATTCTGGGCGTGGGTCTGGCCAATGCGCTGATCAATCACATCCCGTTGGGCGAAGGCGTGAACTGGCAGAAGGCGATTGATATTGGCGCCTCGCTGGTGTTCTCGCCACTGGCCGGTTTCATCGTGGCAGGTCTGGTGCTGCTGGGGCTCAAGGCCTGGCGCCCGCTGTCCAAGATGCACAAGACCCCGGAACAACGCCGCAAGCTCGATGACAAAAAACACCCGCCGTTCTGGAACCGCCTCGTTCTGGTGATTTCCGCGATGGCGGTGAGTTTTGTGCACGGCTCCAACGACGGCCAGAAAGGCATCGGCCTGATCATGCTGGTGCTGATCGGTATCGTGCCCGCGCAATTCGTGCTGGACCTGAGCACCACCACCTACCAGATCGAGCGCACCCGCGACGCGACCCAACACCTGAGCCAGTTTTATCAGCGCAACAACGCGACGCTGGGTGAGTACCTGGCGCTGGGCAAATCGGCTGCGGGCGACCTGCCCGAGCGATTTAGCTGCGACCCCGAGCAGACCGAGCCGACCATCGATGCCCTGCTGAACAACCTCAAAGGCGTCAATGATTACCACAGCCTCGCGCCAGAGCATCGCATCGAAGTGCGTCGCTACCTGCTGTGCCTGGATGACACGGCCCGCAAGGTCGGCAAGCTCCCGGCGCTTGATGCCCGCGAAAAATCCGATCTGGAAAAGCTGCGTAAAGACCTGACCGCCACCACTGAATACGCGCCGTTCTGGGTCATCTTCGCCGTTGCACTGGCACTGGGCGTCGGCACCATGGTCGGCTGGAAACGTGTGGTACTGACCATCGGCGAGAAGATTGGCAAGCAAGGCATGACCTACGCTCAGGGCATGTCCGCACAGATCACCACCGCGAGCGCCATTGCCCTCGCCAACGTGTTCAGCCTGCCGGTCTCCACAACTCACATCCTGTCGTCCGGCGTGGCGGGGACCATGGTGGCGAACAAAAGCGGCCTGCAAGGCGGCACCGTGCGCAATATCCTGCTGGCGTGGGTATTGACCCTGCCCGCTACCGTCGCGCTGTCGGCCGGGCTGTTCTGGTTGGCGTCCAAAGCGCTGGCCTGACCTGACTGCGCTGCCTGATGTGAAAAAGCCCATTCAGTGAATGGGCTTTTTTATGGGTGCCAATCGCAATGAGCGGTCATGGATCGCCCACGAACCAAGCCGGCGCGCGGATTCGCTAGCGGCGCTTCTTGCCGCCACCCAGCAGCGAGCCCATCAAGCCTCGCACCAGCTCGCGGCCGATCTGGCTGGCAGCCTGCCGCATCGCACTCTTGACCGCCTGCCCCGCCAGCCCACCCAGAAACCCACCCGCCATGTCGGCAAAGCCACTGTCTGGCTTCTCTTCAGCTGCAGGTTGCTGCGCGCGATCCGCCGGTGCGCCTTTGCGGGCCAGCAGCATTTCGTAAGCGGATTCGCGGTCCACGGGTTTATCGTAGCGACCGGCCAGCGGCGACCGGGCGATCAGCGTGGCGCGCTCGGCCGGCGTCAACGGCCCGATGCGCGATTGAGGCGGTGCGATCAACACGCGCTGGACGGTTTCAGGCGTGCCCTTGTCCTGAAGCGTGCCCACCAGCGCCTCACCGATTCCTAACTCGGTCAGCGCCGACAGCGCGTCGAACTCGGGGTTGGGGCGAAAGCCTTCCGCCACCGCTTTCAATGCTCTTTGTTCTTTGGTGGTGAACGCGTGCAGGCCATGCTGAATGCGCAAACCGAGCTGCGCCAGAATGGTGTCCGGCAGATCCCCTGGCGACTGGGTGACAAAATAAACGCCCACCCCTCTGGACCGAATCAGCCGCACCACTTGCTCCAGCCGCTCCTGCAGCGCTTTCGGCGTGTCAGCAAAGAGCAGATGCGCTTCGTCGAAGAACAGCGCCAGCAAGGGTTTATCTGCATCGCCGCGCTCAGGCAATTGCTCGAAAAGCTCTGCCAGCAGCCACAGCAGGAAGGTGGCGTAGACCTTCGGGGACTCGTGCACCAGCCGGCTGGCATCGAGCAAATGGATTTGACCGCGGCCGTCGCTGGCGGGCTGCAAAATATCTTCCAGTTGCAGCGCCGGCTCGCCAAACAAGGCTTCGACACCCTGCTGTTCGAGCACGGCCAGCCGCCGTAATAATGCCTGACTCGACCTCGTGGTCATCAACGCGCTGTCATCGCCCAGCACCTCGGGGTTGTCGCGCAAATGATTGAGCAGCGCCTTGAGGTCTTTGATGTCCAGCAACAACAACCCTTCCCGGTCGGCGACCTTGAACGCGGCGTAGAGCGCCGACTGCTGGCTGTCCGTCAATTCCAGCAGACTCCCAAGCAACAGCGGCCCCATTTCCGACAAGGTCGTGCGCAACGGGTGACCGGTTTCACCGTGCACATCCCATAGCGTGACCGGATAGCCCTGAGGCTGATGGCGCAACCACGGCATGCCGGCAATGCGCTCTGCGATCTTGCCTTGAGGGCCGCCCGGGGCGCCGAGCCCGCAGAGATCGCCCTTGATGTCGGCCGCGAAGACTGCTACCCCGGCATCACTGAAGACCTCGGCCAGACGTTGCAAGGTGACGGTTTTCCCGGTACCGGTGGCGCCGGCCACCAGCCCGTGACGATTGGCCAGACGCATCGCCTGCCCGATTGGCTGGCCGTCAAGGTCAGCGCCGATAAGAATCTGTTGTGAGTCAGGCATCCGATCACCCAAGCGTCGCGTTTGATATTCCCGAGGGGACGACGGCGGCAGTCCGACTGGCCCGCACCGCTGGTCAACCCTTGGCATTCGGCCCTTTGTCCGCCTCCTTACTCTAGCGCAAGCGGCGCGATGCCCCCTATGCGCCCTGGAGCGACGACCTGCACGCGAACATCCGTATCTGTGGATGGTCAACCAGAAGGATCGATCAACGGACGGAGGCATACAGTGCATATCGCTGACATGACCATGTTCTACGCCCCTGCCAGCGGCGGCGTGCGCACGTATCTGGACGCCAAACACCGTCGCCTGGCGCTTTCACCCGGTGTCCGTCACAGCCTGCTGATTCCCGGCCCACAAAGCACTCACGAGGATGGCGTCTACCGGGTCCCGGCGCCGCCTGTGCCATTCGGCAACGGCTATCGTTTTCCGCTGCGCGTCGGTCCCTGGCGAGAAACCCTGCGAAGGCTGCGGCCCGACCTCATTGAAGTCGGCGACCCTTACCTCACGGCCTGGGCCGCCCTTGATGCCCGGCGTCAACTGGACGTGCCGGTGATTGGCTTCTATCACTCCGACTTGCCGCTGCTGGTGAGCAACCGCATCGGCACCTGGCTGGGCGCCAACGTCGAGAATTATGTGAGCAGACTTTACGGCAACTTCGATCGGGTGCTGGCGCCGAGCGCAGCGATGGCCGACAAGCTGATTCGTCTGGGTGTGAAGAATGTCCATGTGCAGCCGTTGGGGGTTGATCTGCACACGTTTCATCCTTGTCGGCGCGACCCCGGCCTCAAGGCTGAGCTGGGCCTGGCGGACGACACGCGTCTGCTCATCTTCGCAGGCCGCGGTTCCAAAGAGAAAAACCTGACCGTTTTGCTCGGCTGCATGAAGGCGCTGGGTCCGGGTTACCACCTGGCGCTGGTGGGTTCACATATGCCGACGGGCGTGCCGGACAACGTCACGGTGCTGGATAACTTCCGCCCTGCCGCGGAGGTAGCGCGTTTGCTGGCGAGCGCCGACGCGCTGGTGCATGCCGGGGATCAGGAAACCTTCGGCCTGGTGGTGATTGAAGCCATGGCCAGCGGGATCCCGGTGGTGGCGGTAGATGCCGGGGCGTTCCGCGAGATCATTCCCGAGCACTGCGGCCTGTTGTGCGCGCCCGGTGACCCCTTGGCCATGGCCGCCACCGTGCGCCAGCTTTTTGCCGAGAACGCTGCGACCCGAGGCGCACACTCGCGGCGTCATGTCGAAGCGCATTACGCCTGGGACACCGTGGTGGCCGGCCTGCTGGGCCATTACCAGGCGGTGCTCGGCGCCCATCAGCCGGTCTACGCTCATGGCTGACCTGTCCAGAACCACGCAGCGCAGCCTGATGCTTGTGCTCCACGACGTGGCGCCGCAGACCTGGCCGCACTATCGCCCCTTCGTGGAAGCAATCGACCAATTGGGCAACATCCCCATCACCTGGCTGGTGGTACCGGACTTCCACAAGCAGGACCGGATCGACGCGAACCCGGCGTTCCAGCGGTTGATGCATGACCGCCTCGCACGGGGCGACGAGTTGGTGCTGCATGGCTACTACCATTGCGACGACAGCCCTGCTCCACGCACGCCTCTGGATTTTTTTATGCGGCGTATCTACACGTGGGAAGGCGAGTTCTACACCCTCAACGAGCAGCAGGCGATGCGCAGACTCGAAGCCGGCATGGAGGTGTTCCGGCGCAACGGCTGGCCGCTTCACGGGTTCGTCGCTCCCGCCTGGCTAATGAGCGAAGGCACACGTGATGCGCTGCAAAAATTGCCGTTGGACTACACAAGTGATGCCCAACACTTGTATCGTCTGCCGGACTTTTCCCGGATCGATGCGCCCGGTATCGTCTGGAGCGCTCGCAGCGCCTGGCGCCGTGGCGTATCGAAAATAGTCAGCAACCACCGTGAGGTTCAATTGCACAACGCCGCAACCATTCGTCTGGGCCTGCACCCCGTAGATATGCGCCACGAGTTTTCCCGTCGTTACTGGCTGCAAGCCGTCGAACGCTTGTTGAACGAAGGGCGCACGCCCGTGAGCAAATTTGCCTGGCTTCAAAGCCTGAATGCCACCAGGTCTGCAGCGTGAGGCGACTTGGCTGGCTCGCAGCAGCCCTGATACTGGCCCTGCTGATTCCGTTCTTCATGGGCGGCGCGGACATGTTCCATCGCCTGCGCAACTTCCCGATCATGCTTCTGGTAGGCATGTTCGTCATGGTGCTGGTGGGCTGGTGCATGAACACCATGCGCCTGCGCCTGTTACTGGGCGAGAGCGCCAGCGGGATCGGCATGCGCAAAAGTCTGGCCGTGGTGATGGCAACGGAGTTCGCCTATTGCGCGACGCCAGGCGGCAGCGGTGCCCCGTTGACCCTTGTCGCACTGCTGTCGCGCAGCGGCATCGGCCCGGCGAAAAGCACGGCGGCCTTTGCCACTGACCAACTAAACGACCTCGTGTTTTTTCTGCTCGCGCTGATCGGCATCCTGATCTACGCAGTGTTCCACCAGCTCAGCGAAAACCTCGAATGGATGCTCATTGCCAGCGCCCTGCTGATCGGCGCGGGGCTGTGCGCGTGCGCCGGTTTTGCGCGGTATCACCGGCGCATTATTCTCTTCAATGGCCGGGTGCTCAAACGCTTGAAGCGCAAGAACACCACGCGCATTCGCTGGGCGCGCAAACTGCTGCATTTTCGCGACGCATTGGCTGAAACCTGGAAGATGCCCCACCGCATCCTGTTGCAAGTGTTTGCACTGACTTGCGTGCACTGGAGTTTGCGATACAGCGTGCTTTACCTGGCGCTGCTAGGGCTGGGCGTCAATATCGACTGGGCGTGGACGTTCCTGGTGCAGATGCTGTCGCTGAGTGCGGGGCAGTTCAGCCTGTCGCCGGGCGGTGCCGGTGCAGCAGAATTAACGTCAGCGGCCTTGTTGGCGCCGATGGTGGGCAAGTCGACGGCGGCGGCAGCGATCCTGATCTGGCGGATCGTCACCTATTACTTCTATCTAGTGGCGGGCGGTCCGGTGTTCCTGCTCATGGTCGGGCGACCTTTGCTGAACAAGCTATTGCGGATCAAGACCGTCTGAACGATCGTCTTCGTCGGTAGAGGTCAGTTCTTTCCACAGCGCTTCGGCCCCTTCGAAGTCCGTGCCGTCTCCCGGTGACATGGCGTCGACGTCGTAACGGCTCAGGCAGCCCTGACCAAGGGTCGGCGGGGCTTTGGATGTGGCTTTGTCGAGGGGGTCGGGCATGCTGATTCCGCTTGTCTTGCCGAAGATGCCACCGGGTCGTAGTCAGTGGTGTGGCCGTATGCCCCTGAATCAAGGGCACACCGACGCCTTAAACCGAAGCTTAATCGAAGACG
Source organism: Pseudomonas sp. (assembly GCF_036387035.1). Taxonomy (GTDB): domain Bacteria; phylum Pseudomonadota; class Gammaproteobacteria; order Pseudomonadales; family Pseudomonadaceae; genus Aquipseudomonas. The sequence goes on from NZ_DASVUM010000268.1 coordinate 31,790, forward strand.
ACAGTCTTGTTGTCATGCACCAGCACGCGGTCTTCCAAATGCGCACGAAGGCCGCGAGCAAGTACCATCTTTTCCACGTCGCGACCGAAACGAACCATGTTTTCGATGCTGTCGCGATGACTGACACGTACCACGTCCTGCTCGATGATCGGACCGGCGTCGAGCTCTTCGGTGACGTAGTGGCAAGTCGCGCCAATCAGCTTCACACCCCGCAGCGACGCTTGATGGTAGGGCTTGGCGCCCACGAACGAAGGCAGGAAGCTGTGGTGAATGTTGATGACCTGGTGCGCGTATTCCCGGCACAGTTGCGGCGGCAGGATCTGCATGTAGCGCGCAAGTACAACAACATCGGCTTCATGGTGTTTGACCAGACGCGAGACTTCGGCGAACGCCGGCTCTTTATCGTGTGGATCAACCGGAACGTGGTAGTAAGGAATGTTGTGCCACTCGACCATGCTGCGCAGGTCCTGGTGGTTGGAAATCACGCAGGCGATTTCGCAATCCAGCTCGTCGCTGTGCCAGCGGTGCAGCAGGTCGGCCAGGCAATGGGACTCCCGGCTTGCCATGAGCACCACGCGCTTTTTCTGGGCAGAGTCGGTAATGCGCCAGTCCATCGAAAACGCTTCGGCGATGGGTGCGAAGGCCTCACGGAAACCTTCGAGGTCGAAAGGCAGGGTGTCGGCGCGGATTTCATGACGCATGAAAAACCAGCCGCTGAGACTGTCAGAGTGATGGCTCGCTTCGGTAATCCAGCCGTTGTACGAGGCCAGGAAGTTACTGACCTTGGCAACGATACCGACACGGTCCGGGCAAGCAATCACCAGACGAAAAGTGCGCATGTGAAAAACTCCAGAACTTCGCAAAGGCCGCCATTCTAGCGATTAGCGCAGGACTGTGCAGTATCCGCATGACGCTCATTTCAGGCGACAAAAAAGCGCACCCTGCAGCAGATAATGGACAAGTGCCTGATCGGTTGATCCACGACGGAAACACGGCGCCAGATACTTCATCGAAAACGGCAAGGCCATGGGTGTTCTTTAAAGCAATATGTGTATCTAAATCGCGGGTATGTCTGCGCTTTATTTTCAAAACGCTACAGACAAAACGTTTCTTAAATGTTTACTTGCGCAAACACTCTGATTATTATGCGCCATCGCCTCATGCCATCACGTCACAACATAGGTAATCCCCATGTCACTGATCAACGAATACCGCGCAACTGAAGAAGCCATCAAAGAACTGCAAGCCCGCCTGCAGAACCTGCAACAAGACGACAAACTGCAAAAAGAACTTGAGTTCGAAGGCAAACTGCGCACGTTGATGGGCGAGTATCAGAAATCCCTGCGCGACATCATCGCGCTGCTGGATCCAGAGTCCAAGATGAAAGCGCCACGTGGCGCCGCTGTAAAGCCGGTCGGCACTAAACGTGCTCGCAAGGTCAAGCAATACAAGAACCCGCACAACGGTGAAATCATCGAAACCAAAGGCGGCAACCACAAGACGCTGAAAGAGTGGAAGGCCAAGTGGGGCGGTGACGAGGTTGAAGGCTGGGCAACTCTGCTGGGTTAATCCCAAGGTGTAGAGTCAGCCGTCGCGCAGAGATGTTCGACCCAAAAAGACGCCAGCCACTGCTGGCGTTTTTTATTGCCTGCCCTTTACCCCCCTTCGCTTAAAGCCCCAGACGCTGTTTCAACATCAGAGAGTATTCCTGCCACTGGGCAAGCACTTTAAGTTGCTCGGGCGTGGCCGTCAGGGAGCGTTCTACCAACGCACGGCTGAAAGCCTTGAGCGTATTGGGCGCGCCGGCCTGAGGATCACTCAGGCGCAACTGACAAAAAGCCAGCCAGCGCTGTTGCTCGGCAACACTCAGGGTTTCGGCGAAGTTGCGCGCGCGGTAGCGGAATAACAACTCAGGCAGACGAGGATCGTCGAACGGCCAGACATCGGTCGCCAGTTGCTGCGGCTCGGCAATTCGCACCTGCTCACAAAGACGCCGGTCCCGATCATTGATAAAACCATCGTATAACTGCTGTTCCGGATCCTCGCTGGCAGCGAAGTTGTCGCCGGCATAGACGCTTTTCAACTTGTCCTGCCAAATCGCCTGCCCTTCATTCAACGCGGCGACGCGCGTTTTATAAACGCTCATGTCCAGTTGCAGACGCTGACGGTCTTCCTCGCGCAGCACGCTCAGCGGCGCAATCACCGGGCATTTATTAACATGCAGCAATTTGAGCGGCACCGGTAACTGGCCTTCCAGCAGATCCTCGCGACGGGTATATAGACGTTGACCGAGGGTCGCGGCGTCTTCGTCCAGTAACGGACTGTGGTCATGGAACAGATCACAGACGATCAGTGCGTTTCGGTTGACCGGATGCCAGGCCAGCGGGAGTACGACGCTGACATAACTTCGTGCGGCGGAAAAACGCCCCGATATATGCACCAGTGGCTGCATCAATCGAATCTGATCCTGCACCTTGTGCTTGAAGCGTAATTCAAAAAGATAATCGTAAAGTTTGGGTTGTTTGTCGCGGAGCAGCCGCGCCAGCGCAATGGTTGCACGAACATCCGAAAGCGCGTCGTGGGCATGGCCATGATCGATGCCGTTGGCCGCTGTGAGCCGTTCAAGTTTCAGCGTGACCCGCCCCTCTTCTTCCGGCCAGACGATGCCTTCGGGGCGCAATGCATAAGCCGTGCGCACTGCGTCGATAAGGTCCCAGCGGCTATTACCGCCCTGCCATTCGCGGGCATAGGGATCGAAGAAGTTGCGGTAGAGGCTGTGACGGGTCATCTCGTCGTCAAAGCGCAACGTGTTGTAGCCCGCGCTGCAGGTACCGGGGCGGGACATCTGGGCGTGCAGCCGGGTCATGAAGTCTGCTTCACACAGACCTTTTTCCGCGAGCCGGTCAGGCGTGATGCCGGTCACCAGACACGCTGCCGGATGCGGCAGGATGTCATCACTGGGCTGGCAGTAGAGATTGATCGGTTCGCCGATCTCGTTGAGCTGATCGTCCGTACGAATGCCCGCCACTTGCAGCGGCCGGTCGTTGCGTGGATTGATCCCGGTGGTTTCGTAGTCGTACCAGAAGATGCTGGAAGTCACGGGCTGATCCTGAACAAAAGACCGGGCGAGTTTAACAGATGACCTTCTGCGTCTGACGTCAACGAATACACCCTACAGCTTGGGATATCGCGACACAGTTTGTGCGAAAGTGTCGGCTATTGAGGGCAAGCAACTTGTAACAGGACCCTTCCCACACCCCAGCCAGAATCATCCGGTTGCTTAGCTACCTCGGCGTGGCTAGCATCAAACCTCTTTCACCGGCGTACCTTTCTTTATGTCCCTTTCGCATGCAGAGCCAGGAATTGCTGCACCGCTTACCCTGCTGGACACTCGTGTCCGTATGGAGACACCCGAGGGCATTGATCTCATTCTGCGTCCCGCCGGTTTGCTGTCTCGCTCACTGGCATTCGGCATCGACCTGATGATCAGAGGCGTATTACTGGGTGCGCTGTTTTTCCTGTTTGGCACGCTGGGCGACTTCGGCACCGGGTTGTTCATGCTCATGCTGTTTGTCATGACCTGGGGTTATATGGTGCTGTTCGAGGTGCTGCATCAGGGTCGCACACCGGGGAAACAGATCATGGGGCTGCGGGTCATTCACAACGACGGCACGCCAATTGGCTGGTCGGGCTCCGTACTGCGCAACCTGCTGCGCTTCGTCGACATGCTGCCGTTCGGCTACGGCGTGGGCGCCCTTACCTGCTTGCAGCACCCACTGTTCAAACGACTGGGCGATCTTGCGGCCGGCACCCTGGTCATCTATCGCGACCTGCCCCCGCAACGATTGCCGTTGGCCGAGGCCGCTGCGTTACCCCCGCCGTTTCCCCTCTTGCTGGAGGAGCAGCGCACCATCCAGGCGTTTGCAGAGCGGCAAGGCACGTTGTCCACGGCCAGGGCCCGGGAGCTCGCCGGCATCCTCGCGCAGCCGCTGCAGTTGTCGGCATCGCCCGATCCGCACCACCCGGTCCAGCAACTGAATGGCATCGCCCGCGGCCTGGCGGGCATTCCATGAAGCAGAGCCTGTTCGAGAAGCGCCACGAGGAAGACTGGCATCGTTTTGCTACACGCCTTGACGCCTTGGAGCGGAGCCGCCGTAACAGCACGTCTGCAAAGGGTTTCAGCCGCGACTACCGTCAGGTCTGCCAACACCTGGCCTTGGCGATAGACCGTGGATACGCCAGTTATCGGGTCGAGCACCTGCAGCAGCTTGCGCTGCGGGGTCACCAGCAGCTGTATCGCCACCGAGGCCAGTTCACTGCGCAGATGCTGGGTTTTGTGCTCGCGGACTTTCCGCGCCTGGTGCGTGCCGAGTGGCGGTGGGTCGCCCTTGCCGGCCTGCTGTTTTTCGGCAGCCTGGCGCTCATGGCGCTTCTGGTCTACGGCTATCCGGATCTGGTGTACAGCGTCGTCAGCCCCGCCGATGTCGCCGGCATGCACGCGATGTACGACCCCGCCGCACCGCGCATCGGGCAGGCGGCAGAACGGACGTCGAGCGCCGACTGGCTGATGTTCGGCTATTACGTCATGCACAACGTCGGCATTGCTTTCCAGACCTTTGCCAGCGGTCTGTTCTTCGGTGTGGGCAGTCTGTTTTTTCTGTTCTTCAATGGCCTGATGATTGGCGCAGTGGCAGGCCACCTCACAGACGCAGGCATGGGCACGACGTTCTGGCCGTTCGTGGTGGGACACAGCGCTTTCGAGCTGACCGGCATCATGCTGGCGGGTGCAGCGGGGCTGAAACTGGGGTGGGCGCTGGTCGCTCCCGGTCGACTCCGCCGAGGCGAGGCCCTGCGCCGCGCCGCCCAGGTCAGCGTGCGACTCATCGGCGGGGTGATGATGTTCTTGCTTATCGCTGCATTTATTGAGGCGTACTGGTCGTCGATGAGCTGGCCCTCAGCGGCGGCCAAATACGGGGTGGGCGCTTGTCTGTGGTTGCTGGTCGCTGTTTACCTGACCCTCGCCGGACGCACACCCCATGCGCCTGACTGACGCCAGCGTTGTGCTGCGCCCGCGTACGTCCTGGGAGGCCATTGACCTGGGCGTGCTTCTGGCTCAACGCCATCGGAAGCTGTTGATGACCAGTTGGGCCATCGTCACCTTGCCGATCTTTGCCTTACTGACCCTGCTGCTGTGGGATTACCCGTCGCTGGCAGTTTTGGTGTTCTGGTGGCTGAAACCGGCGTACGAACGGCTGCCGCTGCTGATTCTGTCGCAGGCGCTGTTAGGCTCCGCACCTTCGCTCAAGCAGGCGCTGCAAGAATTCCCGTCCGCTCTGAGACCGCAGTTGATCGCGAGCCTGACCTGGCGGCGTCTGAGCCTCAGCCGCAGCTTCTATCAGCCAGTGCAGCAACTCGAGGGGCTCGACGGGCTGCCGCGTGCGCAGCGGATTGTCGTGCTTGGCCGCAAGGATTCATGGGCGGCGCGGCTGCTGACCGCGCTGGGCAGCACGCTTGAAATGACCTTCTGGGTCGGCCTGGTAGTGCTGTTCTACGCCATGATTCCGCCGCAGATCGAGGCGGACTGGTCGTGGCGCAGCCTGCTGGACATCGAGGGTGAATGGAACTGGCTGGAACATCTGACCAATGCGTTCTATGCCGTGGTGCTGATCGTGTGGGGGCCGGTCTACGTGTCGTGCGGGTTCGCGTTATACCTCAACCGCCGCACCACGATGGAGGCGTGGGACATCGAGCTGGGGTTCCGCAAGCTGCACCAGCGCGTCCTGGGCAGCGCAATGGCGTTACTGCTTGGCGGACTACTCGCGCTGACGATGTTGCCACCTTCAGTCTTGGCCGAGTCGGCAGTCAATCAGTCGATGGCGGACGAGATGCCCAGCGAGTCAGGTAACAGCTGCCCTCTGCCGCCGCTGGACAGCCCGCAGGCTGACGAAGACCTTGCGCCACCGGATGCGGCGCGCCTGCTTAATCAGCCGCTGACCAGCCAGGCGTCACAAAACGCCATCCATGCGGTGCTTGAGCAACCCCCGTTCAAAAACCCCAAACCGGTGTCCGGGTGGCGCATCGCCCAGCATAAGCAGGATGCCAGAACCGGGGACGCGCCGAACTGGCTGGCGCGGCTGGTCGTAGGGCTGCTGAACGTGGGCAAAACCCTGTCGGCCGTATTCGGTGCCCTTTTGTGGACACTGCTCGCCCTGACCATCGCCTGGGTGATCTGGCGTTATCGGGCCTGGCTTGCGACCTTCGTTGGTCAGTCTTCCCCCAGGGCAGCCGCACCTGCAGACGTCCCTCAGCAACTCTTCGGCCTGCAGGTCCGCGCAGAAACCCTGCCCACGGACGTCGCAGAGGCAGCGGACACGCTGTGGCAGCAATCGCCGCGTGAGGCATTGGGCCTGCTTTACCGTGCGCTCTTGAGTCACCTCCTGACTGACTATCACCTGCCGCTTAAAAGCGCCGACACCGAGGGCCAGATTCTGGTCCGCATCGCCGAACTCAAGCAGCCATCCCTCGACGCGTTCAGCCAGGAGCTCACGCACCACTGGCAGAATCTCGCCTACGGTCATCAAGCACCGCCGGATCAGGCACGGCAGACGCTGTGCGCCGGCTGGCGGAAAGTGTTTGGTCAGGGAGCAGGTGCATGAGCCGGCGCTGGATCATCGGGCTGGTTGCCGCGCTGATGGTGCTGAGCATCGTCATCGCCAGTATTCCTGCGCTGAAGCGACTGCAGCGCTATGAGGAAATCACTGATCAGGGCCCTTCGCCTGAAGCGCAGGCCAACCCCTACCTCGCCGCCCAGACCTTTTTGCAGCAGCGAAGCATCCAGGTGAAGACGGTTGAAACGCTCGGTGCCCTCCCCGACATCCAGACCCAGCCACAGACACTCATGCTCCTGGATTCGCGCGAGAAAATGACGCCGTCCGAGGTCAAGCGCTTGCTGGCCTGGACCCGGTCAGGCGGCCGCCTTCTGTTTGTCGCAGAACAGCTGTGGAACGAGAGCAAGGGCAGCAGCGGCGACCTTCTGCTGGACGCGTTGCAGATTCGGCAATTCCTCACCCAGGACGTACAGGAGCAAGACCGCGAACGGCAGCGCGAGCAACTCAAGCCGGTCATCCCGCTGAGCATCCCCGATGTTCAGGGGCCGGAAACCCCCTGGCCTGAATTGACCCGGTTGTATGTGCAGAACGAGCACGACCCGGCCTACATGAGCTTCGACCCGGCCTACCATCTGGATGACCCTGAAGATCATGCACAGTCGTGGGCCAACAGCGCGGACGCCACACACCTGCTGCAACTGGTCTACGGCAGCGGTTTGATCACCATCGTCAGTGACGCCGACCTGTGGAAAACCCAGGCCATCGGTGAATACGATAATGCCTGGCTGCTCTGGTACCTGAGCCAGGACACTACCGTCACGATGTTGTTGCGCACCGAGCACGACAACCTCTTTGGCCTGCTCTGGAAATACTTCCCTCAAGCACTCCTGACGTTGGCGATATGCCTTGTGGCCTTGTTATGGCACGCCAGCATGCGCCATGGCCCACTGCTGCCGGCTCTTTCGCGCGGGCGGCGGCAGCTCAGCGAACATCTAAGGGCGAGCGCTGACTTCATGCTTCGTCGCGAAGGTCAACACGCCGCATTGCGCGCTTTGCAACAGGACATCCTGCGCCGGGCACGGCAGAAGCATCCGGGTTTTGAAACGCTGGCCGTGACCGAGCAATGGCAAACGCTGGCGCGAATGACGCGACAATCCACCAGCAGCATCGGCCAGGCACTGCGTCCGCGCCCTGAGCAACGCCTGTCCAGTACCGAATTCACCCGTCAGGTGGCCTACCTGCAAACGCTCAGGAATGCGTTGTGACCGGAGACCTCACACTCAACGCGGCCGAACAGACGCGCTTGCCGCGCACAGTGTTTCGACGCTGAAAGGCCTCGTTATGAGCCAGCAGACGATCCTCCTCATCGCTGAAAAAGCGCTTCATGGCCTTATTGCGCATGAGCGATGGGTGTTTAGCCCGACTCGCAAACACGCTTTCGAAGGCCGGGACGGCTGAGCACACACTCGGCCATCCCGCATAGAACGCAAAATGATTGATCGGGCAGATACCCTGGAGGACAGGTCCCCGAAGAAACAGACACCAGTTGTCGCCCCAGCCAATTTTTTGCGGGCCGCACAGGTCTTTGGAACATAAGCAGCGCCAAGGATCAAAACGGATGTCCACACAAGCAAACGAATTAGCACAACTGTTCGATCAACCAGAATCGGCCTCCCTCGCGGCAGGGCACGTGGACGTTGATTGTCTGATCATCGGCGCCGGGCCAGCGGGGCTGACCGCCGCTATCTATCTGGGCCGGTTTCACCGACGGGTGCTGGTGGCGGACGGGGGCCCGAGCCGGGCCAGCCTCATTCCCCTTTCCCATAACTACCCGGGCTTCCCGCCTGGCATATCCGGGCGCGACTTGCTGTCCAGACTTCGGGAGCAAGCAGAGCACTACGGTGCCACCCTCGAATCCGGGCGTGTCGAGCAGTTGCGCCAGAGTCGCACCGGCTTTGACGCTCACCTCAACGGCCGGGTGTTGAGGGCTCGCCGCGTGATATTGGCCACAGGCCTCGTCGATACGCTGCCTCATATGTCAGGCGCCTATGACGCCGTTGCGCAAAGCCGGATTCGTTTGTGCGCGATCTGCGACGGCTACGAAGTCAACGGTGACAACGTAGCCGTTTACGGGGAGGCACACTGCGCGATTAAACATGGCGTGTTTTTGCGTAACTTCACCGACCGGGTCACTGTGTTTGCGCACGGGGAAAGCCACGCGTGTGAAGAGGCCGTCGCATTGGCCAGGCACACCGGGATCAGCCTTGTTACCGATCGCGTCGAGCACATTGAAATGAGCAACGATCAAGTGCAACTGACCACCTGCGAGGGCAACGCCTACTGCTTCGACATCGTGTACCCCTCACTAGGGTCTCGCGTTTGCTCAGAGCTGGCCTCGAATGTGGGCGCACAAACGGACAGCGAGGGGTTTCTTCAGGTCGACGCTCATCAGGCCACCTCGGTCTCGGGGCTTTATGCCATCGGCGATGTGGTCAGCTCCCTCAAGCAAATCAGCGTTGCCAATGGGCAGGCTGCCGTCTGCGCAACTGCGGTGCATAACAGTCTTGAGACCCGACTCTGGAGCCGCCCGCACAGCGAGGCTTCACAGTAAACGTAAATGCGCTACGAAGACGTGGAATGCATCCGGGGCTTTACGTTTGAAGGTTGCTAAACAGTCACTGCCGACGGGTTGCGTACTCAAGGCACTTCAACTGACACTGCACGCGGTTCTATGAGCACGACCGCCAAGGGTCTTTCGACTCGTGGTGGATTCATGTCATGGAGATAAATGGAATTCAACCGTGAGTAGAGTTTGAGAGTGATGAGCGATCAACCGACCGAGCCGGCGCCTTTGGGCAACCCCCTTCCCGCGCCTGACTTGCCTTCGGCAGGGTCTGCAGAGGCCGACCCTCATGCGGCGCAGGGCAGTCACCCGGCGCAGCAGCGTCAGCGCGCGATTCATCTGGTGCAGGCTGTACGGCATGAGCTGCAGAAAGCCGTCATCGGCCAGAACGCCGTCATCGATGACGTGCTGACCGCGCTGATCGGCGGCGGGCATGTGTTGCTCGAAGGCGTGCCCGGTCTGGGCAAGACGCTTCTGGTGCGGGCGCTAGCCCGGTGTTTCGGCGGTGAGTTCGCGCGCATCCAGTTTACGCCTGACCTCATGCCCAGCGACGTGACCGGGCATGCCGTCTACGACATGCAGAGCGAGCAGTTCAAGCTGCGCAAGGGGCCGCTGTTTACCCATCTGCTGCTCGCGGACGAGATCAACCGCGCACCGGCGAAGACCCAGGCCGCGCTGCTTGAAGCAATGCAGGAACGTCAGGTCACGCTGGAAGGCCGTGCCCTGCCGGTGCCGCAACCGTTCATGGTGCTGGCGACGCAAAACCCGATCGAACAGGAGGGCACCTACCCACTGCCTGAAGCCGAACTCGATCGCTTCATGCTTAAAGTGCGCATGGACTATCCCCAGGCCGACCAGGAACTGGAGATGGTCCGCCAGGTGACCCGTTCGACACGCTCGGACATGCTCGACATTCAGCCCTTGCGCACGTTGATGCAAGCCAGGGACGTGCAGGCACTGCAACGCATCGCCGGCGAGCTGCCGGTGGATGAGCAGGTCCTCGATTATGCCGTTCGGCTCGCCCGCACCACGCGCACATGGCCGGGCCTGACGCTTGGCGCAGGACCGCGGGCCTCCATCGCGCTGATTCGGGGCGCACGGGCGCGTGCGTTGTTGCGCGGCGGCGAGTTCGTTGTCCCCGATGACGTCAAAGGCTGTGCGCTGGCGGTGCTCCGTCATCGGGTCAGGCTTGCGCCGGAGCTGGACATCGAAGGGTTGTCGGTGGATCAGGTGCTCAGGCAATTGCTGGATCAGGTGGCGGCGCCGCGTCGATGAAGCAATTGCTCAAGCCGTCAACGCGCATGCTCTGGTGGCTGGCCGTTCTGCTCGGCGTCTCGGTGCTGCTCGGCATCCTCCAGGCATTGGGGCGAGACTCCGCTGAGCGGCTGGATGGCTTTTTCTGGACCCTGCTGTGGGTGATGACCGCCGTAGCGGCCCTGGATGCGGGCTGGCTTTGGCGCCTGCCCTCCCCCCGCGTCAAGCGGCACATCAATGGCAGTCTCGGGATGGGACGCTGGAGCGAGGTGCAGATCAACCTGGAACACGATTCCGCCCGCGCGCTTTCCGTGAGCCTCTTTGACCATGGCCCCTTGGAACCGCACGCCCGCTACGAAACCGAGAACCTGCCGCAGGACGTCCTGCTGCGCCCCCAGCGCACTGCGCAGTTGACCTATCGCCTGCGCCCGGTCAGTCGGGGGGACTTCACGTTCGAACGGACCGAACTCGTCATACGCAGCCCATTGCGCTTGTGGTCATCCCGGCGTTATGTGCTCAACCCTGACATCGTTCGGGTGTACCCGGATTTCGCCCGGTTGCACAACGGCCAGCTGTTGGGCGTCGAGAACTGGCTCAGCCAGACCGGTATTCGCCAACAGCCGCGCCGAGGGCCGGGACTGGAATTCCATCAATTGCGCGAGTTTCGTGAAGGCGACAGCCTGCGCCAGATCGACTGGAAAGCCACTGCGCGGCACCGTGCGCCCATTGCGCGGGAATACCAGGACGAACGCGACCAGCAGATTTTGTTCATGCTCGACTGCGGCCGACGCATGCGCAGCCAGGATGGCGAGCTGACGCATTTCGACCATGCGCTGAACGCCTGTCTGCTCCTGTCTTATGTGGCGTTGCGTCAGGGCGACGCCGTCGGGCTGTCGACATTTGCGGGTGAGCAGGACAAACATCTGCCACCGGTGAAAGGCGCCAGCCAGCTGAACGTGCTGTTGAATCACCTCTACAACGTGAACGCGACGCAGCGCCCTGCCGATTACGCCACCGCGATGCGACACATCCTCGCGCGGCAAAAACGCCGGGCGCTGGTGGTCTTGGTCACCAACCTGCGCGATGAAGATGACGAGCAATTACTGGGAGCGGTCAAACAGCTGAGCCGCCATCATCGGGTGCTGATCGCAAGTCTGCGCGAAGCCGTGCTCGACGACCTGCGTCAAACGCCTGTGCACACGTGGCAACAGGCCGTGGACTATTGCGGGGCGGTCGATTTGCTCAACGCACGCAGCGGGCTGCATGAGCGTTTGGTCGCCCATGGAATCCCGGTGCTGGATGTGCGCCCCAGTGAGCTGGGGCCGGAGTTGGTCAGTCGATACCTGAGCTGGAAAAAGGCCGGCGCGCTTTGAACGCGACCCTCTTCAGGCAGACGCTTCCATTGGATAGAAGCTGAAATAGTGCTGTAGCGCCTGAATGAGGACGAAATACTCGGCAGGGGCCGCCTGGAGGCGGAAGCCGGAATCAAACACCCGCGGGGTTTCGTCTTCGTGGCACCACAGGCAACTGGCATCGATGTCGATGTTATAGAGGCCATGCTTGCCGTCCGGCACTTTCAGGCGCAGCTGAAAATCGGCCCCCACCAGAATTGGCAGGTCGCTGATCAGCATCAAGCCCTGCTCTGACACGTTCCCCAGACACCCCATGGGCTTATCGGTGAACCGGTTAAATACCTGCAGGTAGTACGGCAGTTGGTGACGCTCTATTCGTCTTTCGTTAAGCATTCGAACACTCGCCCTGAGATGACCATTGAGCATGGCCGCGCTAGTGCCTTGGGATTCGGTTGCACAGAACTGCCAGAGCCGCGCAACACCAGAATCCATCCGTTGAAAACCGATGACGACATCTGACTCACCCGGCGCCGGCAAAAGTCACTGATCCGCGCGTTCAATTCGGGATAATCGTGTCTATCCCGCCCGCTTTCAGATCAGTGGCGATACCTTATCGCCAAAACACTTAGGTCCCTACCCATCTCAGCCTAGCTCAGGTTTTCCCGTTATCCACCCGTAAACGTGACCGTACATCCACTCGGGTGTAACTACCGTGAAGCAGCGCGCGGGGTGGCGGGCGGCGCCAGGTTGTCGTGGCCGAGCTGATGCAGCGTGTCCAGACGAGCCTTGGCACGGAAGGCGTATTCGCTTTCCGGAAACTGGGTGATGATGTACTGGTAGGTCTGGACCGCGTCCATGTAGAACTTCTGGCGTTCCAGGCACTGGCCGCGAAGCATCGACACTTCAGGCTGTACATAACGGCGCGAACGGCTTTCCCGGTCGACTTTCGACAGGTTGTACATCACCGCGTCGCAGTCGCCCTGGGCGTAGGCGCGGTTGGCATTGTTCAAATGGCTGTTCATTGCCCAGCGGGTGCAGCCACCCAGGGCAAGCAGCGCCACTAATATCATCACGATTCGCATGAGAGTCTCCTGTGCTCAGCCCTTGTATCGGCGTATTGCAGGATTTCTTCAAGGGCGATTTGAGCGCCGCCGGCCGGCCGATTGCCCAGCGATCAGGAGGTCAGGTAGTGCAAAGGAACAATGACTACAGGGCAATAGAGTAGTAGCCTCTTGCTGCGCTTCATTTAAGGAGTTTGTGCATGACCGTTCGCCGCACCAAAATCGTAGCCACACTGGGCCCTGCCAGTAATTCGCCAGAAGTCATCGAGAAGCTGATTCTTGCTGGCCTGGACGTCGCCCGCCTGAACTTCTCCCACGGTACGCCCGACGAGCACAAGGCTCGCGCGAAGCTGATCCGCGACATCGCCGCCAAGAACGGCCGGTTCGTCGCGTTGCTGGGTGACCTTCAAGGCCCGAAAATCCGCATCGCCAAATTCGTCAACAAGAAGATCGAGCTGAAGGTAGGTGACACGTTTACCTTTTCTACCAGCCATCCTCTGACTGACGGCAACCAGGACATCGTCGGTATCGATTACCCCGATCTGGTCAAGGACTGCGGCGTCGGCGACGAGCTGCTGCTGGACGATGGACGCGTGGTCATGCGCGTTGACACGCAAACCGCCGATGCACTGCATTGCACCGTGACGATCGGCGGCCCGCTGTCAGATCATAAAGGCATCAACCGTCGCGGTGGCGGCCTTACGGCACCGGCGTTGACCGAGAAAGACAAGCAGGACATCAAGCTCGCTGCCGAAATGGACCTGGACTACCTGGCGGTTTCCTTCCCGCGTGATGCGGCCGACATGGAGTACGCACGCAAACTGCGTGACGAGTCCGGCGGCACCGCCTGGCTGGTGGCGAAGATCGAACGCGCCGAAGCCGTTGCCAACGACGAAACCCTTGATGCGCTGATCCGCGCCAGCGACGCGGTCATGGTTGCCCGCGGCGACCTGGGCGTGGAAATCGGCGACGCCGAGCTGGTCGGCGTCCAGAAGAAAATCATTTTGCACGCACGTCGCCATAACAAGGCGGTGATCGTTGCCACGCAGATGATGGAATCGATGATTTCCAGCCCGATGCCAACCCGCGCTGAAGTGTCCGACGTGGCCAACGCCGTGCTCGACTACACCGACGCCGTGATGCTGTCCGCTGAAAGTGCTGCCGGCTCCTACCCTGTCGAAGCCGTGGAAGCGATGGCGCGCATTTGCGTCGGCGCCGAGCGTCACCCGACCGGCAAGACCTCCAGCCACCGCGTCGGTCACTCGTTCACCCGTTGTGACGAAAGCATCGCGCTGGCGGCCATGTACACCGCCAACCACTTCCCTGGCGTGAAAGCGATCATTGCGTTGACCGAAAGCGGCTACACCCCGCTGATCATGTCGCGCATTCGCTCCTCGGTGCCGATCTACGCGTTCTCCCCGCACCGTGGCACCCAGGCGCGCGCGGCGATGTTCCGTGGCGTTTACACCATTCCGTTCGACCCGGCGGCACTGCCAGCCGGCCAAGTCAGCCAGTCGGCTGTGGACGAATTGGTCAAACGCGGTCTGGTTGAGCAAGGCGACTGGGTCATCCTGACCAAGGGTGACAGCTACCACACCATCGGCGGCACCAACGGCATGAAGATCCTTCACGTCGGCGACCCAATGGTTTAAGGCGCGGCCTGCAACAAGCAAAAGCCCCGGCGCTCGTGAGAGGTCGGGGCTTTTTTGTTTACAGCGTGGCGCATCAGTCCCCCGTCACACCGCAGCAGACGTCGAAGGCAGATCAGGCTTTTTCGACGAAAACGTCCGCGAGCAATTGTCCTCTTGGCAAGCCGGCGATAAACAGCCGTTTGGAAAAGGCTTCGACGCTCGCTGGCGAGCCGCAGACCAGCGCGACGGTCTGACGGGAGGTGATACGCAGGCTGACGAGGGCGTCTTGAAAGTCGACAGCGCTTATCAGGTCAATCTGCAGGTTCGGATGCGCTTGCGCCAACTGCTTCAACGGCTCTGCCAAATAGTGCTCGCCGCTATCGCGGGCCAGATGCAGCACCCTGATCGGCCCCTGGTGCTCCTGACGCAACGCTTCACGCAACACCGCCCACAGCGGGCCCAGTCCGGTGCCTGCCGCCAGCAGGAGCAAAGGGCGCTCCTGCCAGTCAGGGTCGTATTGCAGTGCCCCGCCGCGCAGTTCCCCGAGCCTGACCGGATCACCTGCTTTCAGGGCACGCGCCACATCGACGAATGCGCCGGGGTGCTGGCAATCCAGGTGAAACTCCAGAAATGCGTCGTCGCCAGGCAGGCTGGCCAGCGAATACGGTCGTGCAACGCCACTGGCTGTCCACAGCACCAGATGCTGCCCCGCGCGGTACCGCAGCGGGCGCTCGGGCTCAAGGCGCAGGCGCAGCACTGAAGCGCTGAGCCAGTGGTAATCGCTCACCAGAGCGGGCAAACCGTCGCGCAAGGGATCGAATATTTCCACGGACAGGTCTTGGACCACGCGGCATTGGCAGGCCAGACGCCAGCCTTTATCGCGTTTGTCGGCGTCCAGCGCCTGCGGCAGCTCATCGAGCGGCTCACCACGGACACAGCGCACCATGCAGGCGTGGCAACTGCCGGCACGACAGCTGTAGGGCACAGACAGACCGGCGTCGTTCAAAGCATCCAGCAGAGGGGCCCCGGCTGCGACCGACCATTGCCGGTCGCCGACATGCAATTCAGGCATCGGCGAAATCCCAGGCGCCGTGGCAGCGGTTGCGGCCCTGGTGCTTGGCGCGGTACAGCGACTGATCGGCACGCTGTAACGCGCGGTCCATGCGGTCACCGCGCTCAATGATGGACATGCCGATCGACAGGCTCAGGTCGAGGTCCGGAAAGTCGGGCAGCGTGACGAGAGTAAAGGCCAGACGGATGCGCTCGCAGCAGTCGACCAGTTGGGCGCGGGTACAACGGGGAATGAGCAGCACGAATTCTTCACCGCCGTAGCGGGCCAGGATGTCATCGGCCCGCAAACACTGAGCGGCGATTTTGCCAAAGGTCTGCAGCACTCGGTCGCCCGCGGCATGACCGTAAATGTCGTTGACCCGCTTGAAGTGATCGAGGTCGATCAGCGCCAGCCCGGCGGTGTAGTTGCCGTCCATGAGTTCGAGTTCACGGGTTGCAATACGCAGGAAGTGACGGCGGTTGTAGAGGTTCGTGAGCTCGTCGGTGGACGCCAGCTCTTCGAGCTGCAACATCATGCCGCGCAGCGTTTCCTGATGCGCCTGCAAGGTAATGCGGCGCTGGTGCATGCGGTTGCGCGAATTCTGAACGAAGCGCGCGAACAGACACAGCCACGAGAAAATGATGAACAGGGCGCAGGTCTGCAGCGCGGCGAGCCCCGGATCGTCCAGCCGGTCGTGCGCAGCGTCCCACAGGTTTAGCCCTATGAAGCCGAGCAAGGCGAACACCGAGCAGCGGATGAAGACTTTTGGCCTCAAATGAAACAGACCAAACAGCAACACCAGCACGTAGAACACCAGAAACGTGCCCCGGGCCGAATCCATATGGGCAAGCAAAAACGTCTGCCAGCCGAGTCCCATGAGCACCTGGAATTCGGTCAGGCTGGGGTCCTTGAAACGCTGGTTATAGCCGCCGAAAAACACCAGGCTCAGCACGCCCTGGATCAGCAGTACTGACACGCTGGCAAGCCAGACGCCAAAGAAGGTTGCGTGGTAGTACCCGGTGCAATACGCAACCATGACGAGCATGATCAATAGCACGTAGGTGCCGGTTGCCAGGCCAAAACGCTTTAGCCGCAAGCGCTGGATAGATCCGTCTAATAGAGGCTGGGTGGTCATCGTGTCGTGTTTCGTCCTGTCCGGCCACAGGGGCCTGCTTCGCGCCGCTGGCCGAAGACGTTCAGCGAACGCTTTGATCATCCGGGAAGAGTGCCAATGTAGAGGAAACGGCGCGTTTCGCCAACGCGCCCGTCGTCCAACACGCGCATAATGCCGTTCGAGTGTAACAAGGCTGACACGGCCATTCAGTTGTGCGGTATAAGCTGCGCTGAGTCCAGCCGCGATTTGAATAAGCCTCGTAACCTCTCCGCCCATTCCGCGCGCCTCTGTCGGCAATACTGACCTTTACCCTGCGGCAGGGTGTCGCGCCGACGGTCAAGCGGTATACTGCCGCGCCTTTTCCTGCCACGGCGCCTGATGGGCTGCCGGGCCGAAGGCCGTTCCCGCGATTGCCGATTGCATTGCGTGAGCAGCCCTACCTAAAGTTCCCGCCTGAGAGAGGAGAACGCTCATGACCGTGATCAAGCAGGATGACCTGATTCAGAGCGTCGCCGACGCCCTGCAGTTCATCTCCTATTACCACCCCGTTGATTTCATCCAGGCCATGCACGAGGCCTACCTGCGTGAAGAGTCGCCCGCCGCACGCGATTCCATGGCTCAAATCCTGATCAACTCGCGCATGTGCGCCACGGGCCATCGGCCGATCTGCCAGGACACCGGTATCGTCACCGTCTTCGTTCGCGTCGGCATGGACGTGCGCTGGGATGGCGCGACCATGGGCCTGGACGACATGATCAACGAAGGCGTACGCCGCGCCTACAATTTGCCGGAAAACGTCCTGCGTGCTTCGATCCTCGCCGACCCGGCAGGCGCTCGTAAAAACACCAAGGACAACACACCTGCGGTTATTCACTACTCCATCGTCCCGGGTAATACCGTGGAAGTGGACGTAGCGGCCAAGGGCGGCGGTTCGGAAAACAAGTCGAAGATGGCGATGCTCAACCCGTCCGATTCGATCGTCGACTGGGTCTTGAAAACCGTGCCGACCATGGGCGCTGGCTGGTGCCCACCGGGCATGCTCGGCATCGGCATCGGCGGCACCGCCGAGAAAGCCGCAGTCATGGCCAAGGAAGTGTTGATGGAGTCCATCGACATCCACGAACTCAAGGCACGCGGCCCGTCGAACCGTCTGGAAGAGATGCGTCTGGAGCTGTTCGAGAAGGTCAATCAGCTGGGCATCGGCGCCCAGGGCCTTGGCGGCCTGACCACCGTGCTCGACGTCAAGATCATGGATTACCCGACCCACGCCGCCTCGCTGCCGGTCTGCATGATTCCCAACTGCGCCGCCACCCGTCACGCCCACTTCGTGCTCGATGGCTCCGGCCCTGCTTCACTGGAAGCGCCGCCGCTGGACGCTTACCCGGAGATCGTCTGGGAAGCCGGCCCATCGGCTCGCCGTGTCAACCTGGACACCCTGACGCCGGATGACGTGCAAAGCTGGAAGCCGGGCGAAACGGTGCTGCTCAACGGCAAGATGCTCACCGGCCGCGACGCCGCGCACAAGCGCATGGTCGAGATGCTGAACAAGGGCGAAACACTGCCGGTGGATCTGAAAGGTCGCTTCATCTACTACGTCGGCCCGGTTGATCCGGTCGGTGACGAAGTGGTGGGCCCCGCCGGTCCGACCACAGCCACGCGGATGGACAAGTTCACCCGCCAGATCCTCGAGCAGACCGGCCTGTTGGGCATGATCGGCAAATCCGAGCGCGGCCCGACCGCCATCGAAGCGATCAAGGACAACAAAGCCGTTTACCTGATGGCCGTTGGCGGCGCCGCGTATCTGGTTGCTCAAGCGATCAAGAAATCCCAGGTGCTGGCCTTCCCGGAACTGGGCATGGAAGCGATCTACGAGTTCGAGGTCAAGGACATGCCGGTCACCGTTGCGGTCGACAGCAACGGCGAGTCGGTTCACATCACCGGTCCTGCCATCTGGCAGAAAAAGATCAGTGAAAGCCTGGCGGTAGAAGTGCAGTAAACGTCTGATCGCAACAACGAAATAGCCCGACCTGCGTGTCGGGCTTTTTTGTGAGCGATGGTTTGATGCGTTGCGGTCGCTCAGCCGCGCCGATCCAGCACATTCACCACCAGCCGATCCAGCCATCCCCAAACCCGCTCCTGAGCCCGCCGCCAAATAGGCCGGGATTTCCAGCCCTCAAGGCTGATTTCGCTGCTGACGGCGAAATCCTTGGTAAAACTGGCAGCCACCGCCTGCGTCAGCGCAGGGTCGATTGCTTCGAGGTTGGCCTCAAGGTTGAAGCGCAGGTTCCAGTGATCGAAGTTGCACGAGCCCACGCTGACCCAATCGTCGATCAACACCATCTTCAGGTGCAGGAAGCACGGCTGGTATTCAAAGATGTTGACCCCGGCCTTGAGCAGACGCGGGTAATAGCGGTGGCCCGCGTAGCGAACCGACGGGTGATCGGTGCGCGGGCCGGTCAGCAACAAGCGCACGTCCACGCCACGTAAGGCGGCCCGGCGCAGGGCCCGACGGACTTTCCAGGTTGGCAGAAAATACGGCGTTGCCAGCCAGACGCGGGTTTTGGCGGTGTTCAGCGCACGCACCAGTGACTGCACAATGTCCCGGTGCTGACGCGAATCGGCGTAGGCCACGCGGCCCAGACCACTGCCGCCCTCGGGCGCCTTGGGCAGGCGCGGCAGGCCAAAGTTTTCTGCAGGCCGCCAGGCACGGCGGCGCGGGTTGGCGTGAAACTGGCGATCGAACAGCGCCTGCCAGTCGATCACCATCGGGCCGCGAATCTCGACCATCACTTCATGCCACTCGCTGCTGTTGAGGTCGGGGCGCCAGAATTCATCCGTTACCCCGGTCCCGCCCACCACCGCCAACTCTTTGTCCACCAGCAGCAGTTTGCGGTGGTCGCGGTAAAGGTTGCGAAGGCCCCGCCGCCAATGCACAGGGTTATAAAAACGCAGGATGACCCCAGCCTCGGTCAGGCGCGAGCGCAGGTGGTGGGTGAAAGCTGCCGAGCCGAAACCGTCGAACAGGCAACGCACGATCACTCCACGACCCGCCGCGCCGACCAGCGCCTGCACAATCGCTTCGGCGCAGGCGCCGGCTTCGACAAGGTACAGCTCGAGCTCAATCTGCTGTTGGGCACCTTCAATTGCCGCAATCATGCGCGGAAAAAAGGCGGGACCGTCGATCAGCAGGTTGAATTGGTTTTCTTCGCGCCACGGGAAGATCGCGCCCCTCATGAGCGGCCCGCCGTGGCGATTGAAGCACAGGCGTCAACGGCGTTTGCCGCGCGGGCCAGCGAGGAAGGAAGGCGAATGGACATGCGAACTCCAGAAGGTGCGATACGCAACCCTATCCGGCAGTCTGACCGCAGGCAAACTTCAACGTTCTACGGCACCGGCGACGACAACCGGCAGCCCTGGCGCTGGCCTTCCCAGCGGGCTTGGCTTTCGCGGCCCAGGCCGGTCGCCGTCACACGTTTATTCAGGGAGTCTTCGTCGATGGTGCTCGGCAGCCACTGTTTCACATAACCGCGGCAATATTCGGCGGGGTTATTCACCACGAAGCGGCACGAGCAATACTCCTTGGCGGTGTAGGCGCTGATGATGCTGGGGAATACCTGAAGCGGGACACGCCAGTGCCAGATCAGGCCGGCGAGGATCAGCAGCACCAGGAACCCGAGGCTGCTAAAGGGGCGGCGCCGGATAAATCCATTGCGGGCAATCATTTGCCACCCTCCCCGGCCACGGCGTTCAGCACCCGTTTGAGCAACTGGTTGTGGTCATAACTGCCGTCGCGATCATCGCCGTACCGCACGATCACCAGGCCTGCGCTGGGGATGACGTACAGCGCCTGCCCCCAATGGCCGAGGGCGGCAAACGTGTCCGCCGGCGCGGCAGGCCAGGGACCGGGCTTGCCGTCTGCCCTCCTGTTCAGCCACCAGTGACCGCCCGGGGCTTCGTCGGTTGGGGTCACGGACTCAAACGGCGTGAGGTTGAAGTCGACCCAGGCCTTGGGCAGCAATGGGCGACCCTGCCATCGTCCGCCGTGTTGCATCAGCAGACCGACACGCGCCAGGTCGCGGGCTGTCATGTAGGCATAAGACGAACCGACAAAGGTGCCCGTGGCATCGCGCTCCCACGTTGCGCTGGTGATCCCCAGCGGCTCGAACAATGCCGTCCACGGGTAATCGGCGTACGCGCTTTCCCCGACCATGGTTTTCAGCGCGGCGGCAAGGACAGTGCTATCGCCGCTGGAATAGCGGTACGAGGTGCCAGGCGCGCCGGCGACGGCGTGTTCGGCGGTGTACCGCGCCATGTCGCCGCGACCTCGGGTGTAGAGCATCGCAACAACCGAGGAGTTGAGCGGTGCGTATTCATAGTCTTCCTGCCAGTCCAGCCCCGAGGCCCAGTGCAGCAAATCCCGCAGCTTGATGTCGGGATGAGCGGTGAAGGGCGCAACGTACTTTGCCACGGGGTCGTCAAGGCTGAAGCGGCCTTCCCCATAAGCGACGCCGAGCACGGTGGCCAAAATACTTTTGCTGATGGACCAGGTCAGGTGCGGGGTATCGGCGCGCGTCACGCCGCCATAGCGTTCGTACACCACTTCGTCGTCATGAATGATCAGCAGCGCATCGGTGCGCACACCTGTGCGGCCGGCTTCGTCGCGGGGCGGAAAGGCGTACGCCTCAAGGGCAGCGACAGCAGCGCTGGCGCTGAGTGGGCGCTCCGACCCGTCAGGCTCGGGCCAGGGCTGGGCAGCGGCGGAACAGGCAACGAGCAACAACGCGAGGGTGAATAGCAGACGGGTCATGGACAGCGCTCGAAGTCGGATCAAGGCAACCCTGGCAGGCAATGATGACAGCCCGTGGTTCACAAACCCCTGTCACGCAACCATCACCAAAGCTTAACGGTCATGACACGGCCTCTCCCTAGCCTGCAGTCGTACAGCAATGCTCGAACAATCAGTCGACCCGCCTGGACGAAGGCTGGATTACGGAGATGCCGCATGACTCAGATCGCCAGCATTCGAGACACCCGAACCGAACGTCGCCTGCAGGCAGAACGCCTGGTCGGTGAGCAGGCCCTGCAGGAAGCACAGGCGTTGCGCTTCAGTGTGTTCAGCGGCGAGTTCAACGCCAGACTCAAGGGCGCCGAACGGGGCCTGGATATCGATGATTACGACGTTCACTGCATGCACATCGGCGTGCGGGACCTGAGCAACGGTCGCCTTGTCGCCACCACCCGTTTGCTGGATCACAAGGCCGCCAACACCCTGGGCCGGTTCTACAGCGAAGAAGAGTTCAGCCTGCATGGCCTGCGCCACCTGCAGGGCCCGATACTCGAACTGGGCCGCACCTGCGTCGACCCGGCCTATCGCAACGGCGGCACCATCGCGGTGTTGTGGAGCGAACTGGCCGAGATCCTCAACGAAGGCGGCTACAGCTACCTGATGGGCTGCGCCAGTATCCCGATGCAGGACGGCGGCATTCAGGCCCACGCCATCATGCAACGCTTGCGCGAACGGTATCTGTGCACTGAACACCTGCGCGCCGAACCGAAGAATCCTCTGCCGACGCTGGACCTCCCCAAAAACGTGATCTGTGAGATGCCGCCCCTGCTCAAGGCGTACATGCGCCTGGGCGCGAAAATATGCGGCGAGCCGTGCTGGGATGAGGATTTTCAGGTCGCCGACGTGTTCATCCTGCTCAAGCGTGACGAGTTGTGCCCGCGTTACGCTCGCCACTTCAAGGCAGCGATGTGATGAGCACCTCACGCCGATACGCCCGTGTGGTGCGCGTGCTGTGGGTGATCGCGCTAGGTCTGAGCATCGCCGGCACCTTCGCCTTGATGGAACGCCTGCGTATCGGCAACTCAATGGCGCGTCGCCAGCGCTGGACGGCCTGGTTCATGGCACGTCTGTCGGCCGCGCTGCCTTTTCGGGTGAGAGTGACAGGGACGCTGCCGAACGAGCCGATGTTATGGGTGAGCAACCACGTGTCATGGACCGACATTCCGCTGCTGGGGATGCTGGCGCCGCTGTCGTTTCTGTCCAAAGCCGAAGTGCGCACCTGGCCGGTGGCGGGCTGGCTGGCCTTGAAAGCCGGCACACTGTTCATTCGCCGGGGCTCGGGCGACAGCAAGCTGATTCAGAAACAGATGGGGCAGCATTTGCTCGGCAAGCATTCGCTGGTGCTCTTCCCGGAAGGCACCACCACCGACGGGCGCAGTGTGCGCACGTTCCATGGCCGTCTGCTGTCCAGTGCGATCGACACCGGCGTGCCAGTGCAGCCGGTGGCCATTCAGTACGTGCGGGACGGCCAGCCGGACCAGATAGCGCCATTCATTGGCGACGACGACTTGCTCTCGCACCTGCGCCGCCTGTTTGCCCACGAGGTGAGCGAGGTGCATATCCGGTTGCTGTCGCCCATCCCGTCCCACGGCAAGGAACGCGCCGCGCTGGCGTTCGAAGCCCAGCAAGCGGTGCAGGTCGCACTGTTCGGCGAGGCGCTTCAGCCTGCGGCTGTTCGTTCCGCCGCCAGGGCCGCTTGAGCAAAGGCCTGAACCTCGGGATAAAACGCGCTGAAGTCGTCACTCAAGGGTCGATACAGCGCCTGCAGTTCCTGGTTGACCCCGGCCAGGCCTTCCGGACGTGACAGGCGTCGTGAGATGCCCGCCAGCGCATCGCCTACCACCGAAAATTCACGGTACGAACCCAGCCAGTCTTGCGCTGCCATGCGCGGGGCAATCAGTGCCAGCCGTTCCGGCAACGCGGGCTCATCGGCCAGCACGCGGTAAACCTTGCGGGTGAAGAGGTCCAGCGGCTCAGTCGAATAACGATCCCAGTCCCGGGCCAGACAATGGTCAAAAAACACATCCAGTGCGATGCCGGCATAGCGCCGACGGCCGTCTGGAAAGCGCCCCACTGCCCGTTTGATCAGCGGGTGCGAATCGGTGAACGCATCGATACGCCGATGCAGACGAATCGCCCCTTCGATGTCCGGCGGAAAACGTCCGGGCAGCAGCCCTTTGACGAAATCACCGTACAGGCTGCCCAGCAATTGCGCCGGCGCCTGCCCACCGAGGTGCAAATGTGCGAGGTAATTCATGGTTGTAGCCTTATTGCGGTCGGTTGCCTCTGGCAACTGACACCGTTTGAAAGACGGGATCGCCCGTGATCTGCCTCGTACATTCGCCACATTCATTGCGCCTGTAAAGCGGCATCGCTGTTCAAAACCTTCCCCGCCTCATCGAGCGGTTTCCATATCGTTGTAACCCGATATAACGATTCAGAACGTCTTAATCACCTATTCATATTTGTATATCGCGATTTATAGATATAAGGTTCGCCCCATCGCGATACAGCGCTACTGCCCTGAGAACGACATGCCCACCGACATCGACATTGACGACATCATCAAAGCCCTGGCGCACCCGGTCAGGCGGCAGATTCTGGATTGGCTCAAAGACCCGGTCACGACGTTTCCAGATCAACGTCACACGATCGATGGCGGTGTCTGCGCGGGTCAGATAGACCAACGCGCCGGCCTGTCGCAGTCGACCATTTCAGCTCATCTGGCAACGCTTCAGCGCGCCGGGTTGATCACCAGCCAGAAGCACGGCCAGTGGCACTTTTTCAAACGCAACGAAGACGTCATTCAGGCCTTCGTGCAGCAACTGGCACAGCGGCTCTGAGCCCTTCGCCACCCAATCGGATTCCAGGAGACGCAACGTGCCCCTTTCACTACTCATTCTGGCCCTGAGCGCCTTTGCCATCGGGACGACCGAGTTCGTCATCATGGGTCTGCTCCCCGACGTCGCCAGCGACCTGGGCGTCAGTATTCCCGGCGCTGGCTGGCTGGTGACCGGCTACGCCCTGGGCGTCGCCATCGGTGCGCCGTTCATGGCGATGGCCACCGCGAAGTTGCCGCGCAAAGGCGCGCTGGTCACGCTGATGGGGATCTTCATCGTCGGCAACCTGCTCTGCGCCCTGGCGGCGGACTACAACATCCTGATGTTCGCTCGCGTGGTCACCGCGCTGTGCCACGGTGCATTTTTCGGCATCGGGTCGGTGGTGGCTGCAGGCCTGGTGCCCGCCAATCGTCGCGCATCCGCCGTCGCATTGATGTTCACCGGTTTGACACTGGCCAACGTACTGGGTGTGCCGCTGGGCACTGCGTTGGGACAACAGGCCGGCTGGCGCTCGACGTTCTTCGCGGTCACGGTGATTGGCGTCATTGCCTTCATCGGCCTGATTCGCTTCCTGCCGAGCAAACGCGATGAAGAGAAACTCGACATGCGCGCCGAGCTCGGTGCACTCAAGGGCGCGGGTATCTGGTTGTCGCTGAGCATGACCGCCCTGTTTTCCGCTTCCGTGTTCGCGCTGTTCACCTACGTCGCGCCGCTGTTGGGCGAAGTCACCGGTGTCTCGCCATTGGGCGTGACCTGGACGCTGATGCTCATTGGCCTGGGCCTGACCCTGGGCAACATCATCGGCGGCAAACTGGCCGACCGCCGACTGGCCGCCACGCTCATCGGCGTGTTCATCACCATGGCGGTGATCTCAACGGTGCTGAGCTGGACCAGCGCTGCGCTGATCCCGGCTGAAATCACGCTGTTCCTCTGGGCCACCGCCGCCTTCGCCGCGGTCCCTGCCCTGCAGATCAACGTGGTGACCTTCGGCAAGGCCGCACCCAACCTGGTCTCCACCCTGAACATTGGCGCTTTCAACGTCGGCAACGCGCTGGGCGCCTGGGTCGGTGGCAGTGTCATCGCCCATGGTTTCGGCCTGACCACCGTGCCACTGGCGGCCGGCGTCCTCGCCGTGCTTGCCCTCATCGTCACGCTTATCAATTTCCGTCAGGGCAACGATGCCGAACTGGCCGCCGCGACGAACTGATTCCCCTGTTTTTACACCTGCGGATCCACCCTTTTTACGATTGCACTCAGGATTTTCCCGATGACCACGATTTTCGATCCGATCAAGATAGGCGACCTGGAATTGGCCAACCGCATCGTCATGGCGCCGCTGACCCGTTGCCGCGCCGATGAAGGCCGCGTACCCAATGCGATGATGGCCGAGTATTACGTTCAGCGCGCTTCGGCCGGCCTGATCATCAGCGAAGCCACCTCCGTCATGCCTATGGGCGTTGGCTACCCGGACACCCCGGGCATCTGGTCCAATGACCAGGTTCGCGGCTGGGCCAACATCACCAAAGCCGTGCACGCTTCGGGCGGCAAGATCGTGCTGCAGCTATGGCACGTTGGTCGCGTTTCTCACCCGACCTACCTGAACGGTGAAACGCCAGTGGCGCCAAGCGCGATTCAGCCAAAAGGCCACGTGAGCCTGGTGCGTCCGCTGTCTGACTTCGTCACCCCGCGCGCACTGGAACTGGCTGAAATCGAAGAAATCGTCGACGCCTACCGCGTCGGTGCCGAGAACGCCAAGGCCGCCGGCTTTGACGGTGTA
The DNA here is from genome assembly GCF_036387035.1 of Pseudomonas sp. GTDB lineage: Bacteria > Pseudomonadota > Gammaproteobacteria > Pseudomonadales > Pseudomonadaceae > Aquipseudomonas. The sequence goes on from NZ_DASVUM010000268.1 coordinate 57,947, forward strand.
GAGATCCACGGTGCCAACGGTTACCTGCTCGACCAGTTCCTGCAAAGCAGCACCAACACCCGCACCGATGCGTACGGCGGCTCGCTGGAAAACCGCGCACGTCTGCTGCTGGAAGTGACCGACGCCGCCGTTGAAGTCTGGGGCGCTGGCCGCGTTGGCGTGCACTTGGCACCCCGCGCCGATGCTCACGACATGGGCGACGACAACCTCGCCGAGACCTTCACCTACGTGGCCCGCGAACTGGGCAAACGCGGCATCGCGTTCATCTGCGCCCGCGAGCGCGAACTCGACGACAGCCTGGGCCCGCGCCTGAAAGAAGCTTTCGGCGGCGTGTTCATTGCCAACGAGAAATTCACCAAAGAAACCGCCAATGCCTGGCTGGCCAGCGGCAAGGCCGACGCCGTCGCCTTCGGCGTGCCCTTCATCGCCAACCCTGACCTGCCCGCACGCCTGGCCAAGGACGCCCCGCTCAACGAACCGCATCCGGAAACGTTCTACGGCAAAGGCGCCGAAGGCTATCTGGACTATCCGACGCTGTAAGCAGCAAGGACGCCGAGCGCCCCGGGCCGCGTTCCCACGCAGAGCGTGGGAACGATCTGCAACGGTAGACCGGGACAGATTAATTTACGAAGAAGCGCTGTAAATAAAGCAGTCCCCTCTAGCCGCAAAAATGCCAGCGCCCACACCGGCCTCTTCCCGGCTAAAGCCGGTCCTACGAAAACACCGTACGCACCCGTAGGACCGGCTTCAGCCGGGAAGCTTTTGATCTGCTTCGAAAGCGCTTTTGATCTTCCTACGCAGCAAGTCCAGACACCGCAAAACGCGACTTGGGTGCAGGCTGAACGCAGGTTTCGCGGAGTGGGCCGAGCCGCATGGATGCGGCGAGTGCGCCGTCAGGACAGGGATGTCCGTTCGGCGCGGGCCCACGGAGCGGGACCGGAGTGAAGGTACTCCGACGCAGGAGGAGCCAAACCAGGAGCACGGCCTTTTTGGTTACTTTTTTCTGGGCCGGCAATCCGGGCTGTTGGAAAAAGTGACCCGCCGTAAGGGCGGAACCATACTCGGCATCACCGCAAATAACGGATATATACCCCGTCAACCGGGAACGCCGTATTACTGCCCCCGCGCATTAATCTGCTGCGACAACGTCTGAATCTGACTTTGCAACGTATTGATCGTCCGCGTCATCTGCCCGCGAAACGCATCAAACTCCGCCAGACTCGCCCCCGATGAAGAAGCACTGGCCGCCGGGCGATTTTCCAGCTCGCTCTTCACCACCACCATGTCCTGCTCAAGCTGCTCGATCGCCTGACTGCTGTTGGTCTTCTTGAGGCTCGCCACATCCGCCGTCAAACCCTTCAGCTGCGTCTCCACCCGCTCCTGCTCAGCCTGCGCCGACTTGCCATCTGGTAACGCCGCCTTCAACGCCGCCAGCTCAGTCGCCACCGCCTTCAACTGATCCTGCAACTGCTGATTGACCGCCTGCTGCTGAGCACTCTGCGTGCTGATCTGCTCCAGCCGCTTGTCCAGCCCGCCCTGCAAACCGGCCACGCCCTGCTGCTGTCGGCTTTGATCCGCCAACTGATCCTGCAACTGCTGGATCTGCGCCTTCAGCGCCTCACCGCTGCTCGCCATCGACTCGGTCGCCACCACCTTGCCGGAAATATCCTGCAAGCGCCCCGCCGCCTCCTCGCTGATCCGCGCAAAACTTTCCTGGGTCGCAACCAGTTGCTGCTCCATCAGCGACACCTGCTGGAAACTCCACCAGCCCAGGCCGCAAAAGGCGATGAACAGCACACCGATCAGTGCCCACAAGGCGCCGGTGCCGGGCGCTTTCACCTTCACCACCGGCGTGTCGCGCGAATACACCGTCGTGCGTTCGCGGGCGCCCGGCGGCGGCAGGAAGTCATCATCATCGTCTTTGGCGCTGAGGCTCGGGACGTCATCGACGTCGTCATACGGATCTTTGCGCATGCGTTTACCTTTGAAAAAACCGCTGAATCTGAATGGCTCGCAGTATAACCACGGATGTTGACGCCTTTTACAACGCGCCGCCGTGCTGGGCCTTCCACCAGCCGCAGAACTCGTCGAGGGCCGCCCACACGCTCACGCCAGGCTGGTAATCCAGATAATGCCTGGCGCGGCTGATATCAAGCGTGAAATCCCGGCTCATCACCTGCATCCCGATCCGGGACAGCGTCGGTTCAGGTTGCCCCGGCCAGATCAGGCAAGCCGCCTCGTTCATGGCCGCCGCGCTGTAGGCCAAGCCATAGGAGCGGTAACGCCGCACCGGCGGCATCTCCATCTGACGCATGACGTAATTGACCACGTCCCAGAGCGGGACCGGCGCACCGTTGCTGATGTTGTAGGCCTTGCCCAATGCCGAGCCCGCGGCCAGCAAACTGCTGAGCAGCGCCTCGTTGAGGTTTTGGATGCTGGTGAAATCGACCTTGTTCAAGCCGTTGCCGATGATCGACAGCCGCTTTTTGCGCTGCATCTGCAGCAGGCGCGGGAAAATGCTGGTATCGCCTGCGCCCGTGACGAAGCGCGGGCGCAGGGCAATGACTTCCAGGCCGAACTCTTCGGCGCCGAACACCTTCTGTTCCGCCAGGTACTTGGTCGCGGCATAGTGATTGCCGAAACGCTTGGGCACCTGCTCCTCGCGGATGTCGAGGTGCGATTCGCCATCGAAGTAGATCGACGGCGACGACAGGTGCACCAGCCGCCGGACCCGTTGTTTCAGGCAGGCTTCAACCACGTTCTCGGTCACCTGAACGTTGCCCTGATGAAAGTCCTGACGGCGTCCCCAGGTGCCGACTGCACCTGCGCAATGGACCACGGCTTCCACGTCGTCACACAGCGCATGGACAAGCTCCGGATCGCAGAGATCGCCCTGGATGAACTCGGCACCGCGCCGCACCAGATGCTCGACACCTTCAGCACGACGGCCGCTGACCCGGACGCTCAGGCCTTGCTCCAGCGCGAAACGCGCGAAGCGTCCGCCGATGAAGCCGCCTGCGCCGGTGACCATAATTTTCATTGCCTGCTCCGTTTAATCTGCTTTTGCCTGCTATCGCTGCTGCTGTTTTGCGAGCGATCCTGCCTATCGGCTGCGTCGTCTATTGACGTTCAACTGGCGTGCAACGGCACCAGCCATTGTCCCGCTTTTTTCGCCAGATGATCCGTCAGCTCCGTCAGCAACCGGCCGCCGTTGCGCCAATGATGCCAGTACAAGGGCACATCAATGCAGTGATCGGCCAGCAACTCGACCAACTGACCGCTCGCCAACTGCGCGCGAACCTGCAACTCGGGCACAAGGCCCCAGCCCATTCCGGCTTCGACCATGCGCGTGAAACCCTCGGACGAGGGACACAAATGATGCTCGAAACCGCCTTCGACCCCCAACGAGGCGAGGTAACGATGCTGCAAAAAATCATCCGGACCGAAGACGAGTGCGGGTGAACGGGCCACCGTCTGAGGCGTTACCCCGTTCGGAAAATGCCGTTCGATAAACGCCGGGCTCGCCAACGCCCGGTAACGCATGGCGCCGAGGGACACACTTCGTGCCCCTGCCACGGGCCGTTCGCTGCCGCACAGGCATGCTGCCACTTCGCCGGCGCGCATGCGTTTGAGGCCGACGTCCTGATCTTCGACCACCAGGTCGGTGAGCAAACGATGCCCGGCACAAAAGTCCCCGACGGCAAGCGCCCACCATGTCGCCAGGCTGTCGGCGTTCAGCGCGATGCGCAAACGTTCAGGCATGCCGCCGTCGTCCAGGGCCGGCACCACGCTTTGCAGGTCCCGCTCCAGCAAGCGCACCTGCTGAACATGGTTGAGCAGGCGCCGGCCGATTTCGGTCGGGGTCGGTGGTGTCGCCCTGACCAGCACCGGCTGACCGACCCGTGCTTCCAGCAGCTTGATGCGCTGGGACACCGCCGACTGCGAAAGGCCGAGCACCTGAGCGGCGCGCTCAAAGCCGGCTTGCTCGATCACTGCCGCCAGCGCGGAAAGCAACTTGTAGTCGAACATCAGTTTCTCTAATGACTAATGAGCTTTATTGGTTTTTCTTATACCCGCTCTCGCCCGACAATCGCCACCCATGATTAACGGAGCGCGCTCGATGACTGACGAAATAACCCTTGGTGAAACCTCCCTCAGCGCCTTGCTGCGCAGCATGAGCCCTGAGCTGAACGACGGTGATTACGTGTTCTGCACTGTCGCCGACCGCCAGCGCCTGGAAGGCGTCGACGTGATTGGGAGCTTCCGCGAGCGCGAGGGCCTGACCGTTATCCTCGAACGCCAGCAGGCGCAGCAACTGGGCCTGGACGGCGATTACGTCATGGCCTGGATCACGCTGACCGTCCACTCCTCGCTGGCGGCGGTCGGGCTGACGGCGGCGTTCGCCACCGCACTGGGCGCGGCGGGGATCAGTTGCAACGTGGTCGCCGGCTTCTATCACGACCACCTTTTCGTAGGCAAAGACGATGCACTGAAAGCCATGGCGACCCTGCGCGCGTTGAGCACAAACGCCTGAGCCGGCAATCCTTCAACTGATCGAGATTCGACATCATGTGGCAAAGCTACCTCAACGGCCTGCTGGTTTCCCTGGGCCTGATCATGGCCATCGGCACCCAGAATGCCTATGTGCTGGCGCAGAGCCTGCGTCGCGAACACCACCTGTCAGTGGCCCTGCTGTGCATCGTCTGCGACGCCCTATTGGTGACCGCGGGCGTGTTCGGGCTGGCCAATGTGCTCGCCCAAAACCCGACGCTCCTGGCCGTGGCGCGCTGGGGCGGCGTGGTGTTTCTGTTGTGGTACGGGACCATGGCACTGCGCCGCGCGCTGTCGCCCCAAAGCCTCGCGCAGGGCGATGCCGACGGCCAGCGGTCACGCCGCGCGGTACTGCTGACCGCTCTGGCGGTGACCTTGCTGAATCCGCATGTTTATCTCGATACCGTGCTGCTGATCGGCTCGCTCGGCGCCCAGCAGGCGGTGCCCGGCGCTTATGTGGCCGGAGCGGCGAGCGCGTCGGTGTTGTGGTTCTCGACTCTGGCCATCGGCGCCGCCTGGCTGGCGCCATGGCTCGCACGTCCGGCAACCTGGCGGCTGCTGGATCTGATGGTCGCTGTGATGATGTTCAGCGTCGCCGTGCAGTTGATCAGAACGGCGTGAGGAGCCGTCTCGCGGGGACCGATTTCAGCGCAACGCTCTGGAACCTCTATTCCACACTGTTGTTGCGTGGTTAAGGTCAGGGGCCGGTGCTATGATCCAGCCCCTGCGCCGCAAAGAGTACAAACTCGCCGGCGTAAGTTCTGTCTGGCCGCCCGTGATCGGCCTTGCGCAAACCGCAACTGACCTGATTAGGAGAATTACCATGGCTTTTGAATTGCCTCCGCTGCCGTACGCACATGATGCCCTGGCACCGCACATCTCCAAGGAAACTCTGGAATACCACCACGACAAGCACCACAACACCTACGTCGTGAACCTGAACAACCTGGTGCCAGGCACCGAGTTTGAAGGCAAGACTCTGGAAGAAATCGTCAAGACCTCTTCGGGCGGTATCTTCAACAACGCCGCTCAGGTCTGGAACCACACGTTCTACTGGAACTGCCTGGCGCCAAACGCCGGCGGCCAACCGACTGGCGCTCTGGCTGACGCCATCAACACTGCTTTCGGCTCCTTCGACAAGTTCAAGGAAGAATTCAGCAAGACGTCCATCGGCACCTTCGGCTCCGGCTGGGGCTGGCTGGTGAAGAAAGCCGACGGCTCCCTGGCACTGGCCAGCACCATCGGCGCAGGCAACCCGATCACCAGCGGCGACACCCCGCTGCTGACCTGCGACGTCTGGGAGCACGCTTACTACATCGACTACCGTAACCTGCGTCCAAAGTACGTCGAGGCGTTCTGGAACCTGGTCAACTGGAAGTTCGTTGCAGAGCAGTTCGAAGGCAAAAGCTTCACCGCCTGATGAGCGCTTGAATAAAAACCCGGCACGTCCGGGTTTTTTTTCGCCTTCTGTTTGTCGTTTATGTATTGTCTGGAAGCGGTAGCGGACTAATATCGGATTTCGTGCTGATTCAACCGGCTGGGCTCAAGTTTCCTCAGGCACAACCGACACAGTACCGATGGCCTGAGTGGTCTGCCTATCAACTGATTTGCCCGATCGATGGGGGGTCATTCGCACCCCGCAAGCGTGATCCGAATGCCTGCATTGCCAGTGCCTGCACGCAGTCAGCCCGCTATCAGCATGGATGAAGGAATGGCCATTTGAAGCTGGAACTCAAACACAGCTTGTCGGTGAAGCTGCTTCGCGTTGTGCTGCTTTCAGCGCTGATCGTGGGGGTCGTGCTCAGTTGCGCACAGATCGTCTACGACGCGTACAAGATCCGCCAGGCCGTCGCCACGGACGCAGCACGCATCCTCGACATGTTCCGCGACCCGTCGACCCAGGCCGTCTATAGCCTGGACCGGGAGATGGGCATGCAGGTCATCGAAGGCCTGTTTCAGGACAAAGCCGTGCGAATGGCGTCCATTGGCCATCCGAACGAAACCCTGCTGGCCGAAAAATCGCGCGACCTGGAAGCCACCCCCACCCGCTGGCTAACCGATCCGATCCTCGGCCAGGAACGCAGCTTCACCACGCAGCTGGTGGGTCGCAGCCCGTACAGCGAGTATTACGGCGACCTGCGCATCACCCTGGACACCGCCACCTACGGCGAAACCTTCCTGACCAACTCCATGATCATTTTCATCTCCGGCGTATTGCGTGCGCTGGCGATGGGGTTGGTGCTCTACCTGGTGTACCACTGGCTGCTCACCAAACCGCTGTCCCGAATCATCGAGCACCTGACCAGCATCAACCCCGACCGTCCCAGCGAGCACCAATTGCCCTTGCTCAAAGGCCACGAAAAAAACGAGCTGGGGATCTGGGTCAACACCGCCAACCAACTGCTGGCGTCCATCGAGCGCAATACCACCCTGCGCCACGAGGCCGAATCCAGCTTGCTGCGAATGGCGCAGTACGACTTCCTCACCGGCCTGCCCAATCGGCTGCAATTGCAGAAGCAACTGGACAAAATCCTAGTGGACTCGGGGAAAGTGCAGCATCGCGTCGCGGTGTTGTGCGTGGGTCTGGATGATTTCAAAGGCATCAACGAACAATTCAGTTATCAGGCCGGCGATCAGTTGCTGCTGGCGCTCGCCGACCGGCTGCGCAGCCACAGCGGACGCCTCGGCGCCCTTGCCCGCCTGGGCGGCGATCAGTTCGCGCTGGTCCAGGCCGATATCGAACAGCCGTACGAAGCGGCCGAGCTGGCGCAGAATATTCTCGACGACCTGGAAGCGCCGTTCGCTGTCGATCAGCAAGAGATCCGTCTGCGGGCCACCATTGGTATTACGCTGTTCCCCGAAGACGGCGACAGCACCGAGAAGCTGCTGCAGAAAGCCGAACAGACCATGACGCTGGCCAAGAGCCGCTCGCGCAATCGCTACCAGTTCTATATCGCCAGCGTCGACAGCGAGATGCGCCGGCGTCGTGAACTGGAAAAAGACTTGCGCGAAGCGTTGGCCCGGGAGCAGTTTCATCTGGTCTATCAGCCACAGATCAGTTATCGCGACCACGGTGTGGTTGGTGTCGAGGCGCTGATCCGCTGGATTCACCCGGAGCACGGCTTCGTCCCGCCCGATCAGTTCATCCCGCTGGCCGAGCAGAACGGCACCATCATCGCCATCGGCGAGTGGGTGCTGGATCAGGCCTGCAAACAGTTGCGCGAATGGCACGATCAGGGTTTCAGCGACCTGCGCATGGCGGTCAATCTCTCCACCGTGCAGTTGCACCACGCCGAACTGCCGCGGGTGGTGAACAACCTGCTGCAGATCTACCGCCTGCCGCCTCGCAGCCTGGAGCTGGAAGTCACTGAAACCGGCCTGATGGAAGACATCACCACCGCTGCGCAGCATTTGCTGAGCCTGCGCCGCTCCGGCGCCCTGATCGCCATTGATGACTTCGGGACCGGTTACTCCTCGCTGAGCTACCTGAAAAGCCTGCCGCTGGACAAGATCAAGATCGACAAAAGCTTCGTGCAGGACCTCCTCGACGACGACGATGACGCGACCATCGTGCGCGCCATCATCCAGCTGGGCAAAAGCCTCGGCATGCAGGTGATCGCCGAGGGCGTGGAGACTGCCGAGCAAGAGGCGTACATCATTACCGAGGGCTGCCACGAAGGTCAGGGCTATTTCTATAGCAAGCCGCTGCCGGCGCGCGAGCTACTGGTTTACCTGAAACAGGCGCAACGCACCCACAGCGAGGCGCTGTAGCAACGCTGCCTTCCGAGACGAAGGCAGACGTTGCGCATTTCCCTGGCCCATCCTCAAGCCACCACTCGAAACATCCCCTGAAACAGCTTGAAATATCTCGCCCCCAATGCCTGGGCAAATGGCCTTTACACAGAATGCAAATCTTTCGCATTATGTCGCAGCTTTTTTGGCGCTCGCCACCGTTCACACCTCTTCTCGATGCAGGATTCCGTCATGATTCGTATGCCCCTGGCAACCGCAAGTCTGCTCGCTGTCGCTATTGCTCTGGCCGGTTGTGATCAGGGCAAGGACAAGCCCGCCGCTGCTGCACCTGCCGCAGCCGCCGCTCCGACGCCAGCGCCGGCCCCCGCCGCTGCGCCTGCCCAGACCAGCGAAGCCGCCACCAAAGCGGTGGTCGCCAACTACGCAAACATCGTATTTGCCGTGTTCAGCGACGCCGAATCCACTGCCAAAAACCTCAGCACGGCCGTCGACGCGTTCCTCGCCACCCCCAATGACCAAACCCTCAAAGCGGCGCGTGCAGCATGGGTAGCGGCGCGCGTGCCGTACATGCAGAGCGAAGTCTTCCGCTTTGGCAACACCATCATCGACGACTGGGAAGGCCAGGTGAACGCATGGCCACTGGACGAAGGCCTGATCGATTACGTCGCCAAGGATTACCAGCACGCATTGGGCAATCCGGGTGCCACCGCCAACATCATCGCCAACACGTCGGTGCAGGTCGGCGAAGACAAAGTCGACGTCACCGAAATCACCCCTGAGAAGCTCGCCAGCCTGAACGAACTCGGCGGCTCGGAAGCGAACGTGGCGACCGGTTATCACGCCATCGAATTCCTGCTCTGGGGCCAGGACCTGCATGGTACCGGTCCGGGCGCCGGCGAGCGTCCAGCCAGCGACTACATCGAAGGCCAGGGCGGCACCGGCGGCCACAACGACCGCCGCCGCGCCTACCTCAAAGCGGCTACCGACCTGCTGGTCAGCGACCTCGAAGAGATGGTCAACAACTGGAAACCCGGCGTCGCCGACAACTACCGCGCCACACTGGAAGCAGAATCTGCCGAGAGCGGGCTGCGCAAAATGCTCTTCGGCATGGGCAGCCTGTCGTTGGGCGAGTTGGCGGGCGAGCGCATGAAAGTCGCGCTGGAAGCCAATTCCAGCGAGGACGAGCACGACTGCTTCAGCGACAACACCCACAACTCGCACTTCTATAACGGCTTGGGCATCCGCAACGTTTACCTGGGCGAATACACCCGTGTCGACGGCAGCAAAGTGACCGGCCCTAGCCTGTCCTCGCTGGTGGCCAAGGCTGATGCCGCGACCGACCAGACCGTGCGCGCCGACCTCGACGCGACGCAGGCAAAACTCCAGGTCATCGTCGACCACGCCAACAAGGGCGAGCATTTCGACCAACTGATCGCGGCGGGCAATACAGCGGGCAATCAGGTGGTGCGCGACGCCATCGCCGCACTGGTCAAACAGACTGGCGCCATCGAGCAAGCCGCCGGCAAGCTGGGCATTACCGACCTGAACCCGGACAACGCCGACCACGAGTTCTGATCCGCTTCAAAACCGCTTTAGGTCCGCTTTAAGTCTATGGGGGCGTCGCCCTTCCGGATTGAACCCGGACACGCTGCAAACGAATGCCGACCCGGCCACGGGCCGGCATTTTTTTCGTCAATCGAAGGCCCGACATCCCCGCCAAACTGATCGTATCCGAGGAGCGGTCTGTAACCTTTGTAAGGCATTTCCTGTTCGCTCCTTGTCGGATTGAACACGCCTCCTCCGCCGCTGACTATGCCCACTTCCTTGACCCCACCCTATCCAGGAGGAGACAGAAAGTGCCCAAGAGAAACAATAAAAGGCGCCGCGTCAGTAAGCTCAAAGCCAACGATTACGGTATCCATCTGCTGGTCGGCATCAAGGGCCCGCGTGCCTGGAAGGTGACGATCTATCGCGACGGCAGAACCTTCAACAGACTGTTCTCCTTCTCCCGTTACGGCGGACGGGACGCGGCACGGCAAGCCGCAGATGCGTGCCGTGACCAGTTGCTGCTGGCTCACCTGCCCAAGCTCAGCCGCGACATCCGTCAGCGCATCATCGCCACCAACACCAGCGGTTATCCGGGGGTGCATTACCGCTGCTACACCGGCATTGCTTATTGGGTGGCACGCACCACTCTGCGCAATGGCAGCAGTGTCACCAAGTCGTTCAGGGTGGAGCATTACGGCTACGAACGGGCCAAGGAGCTGGCGATCCGTGAGCGCGAACGGCAACTTGACGGCATCGGCGACTACCGGTCATTCAAGGTGGTTGAGGGAGAACGGCGTCTGATGCAATTGCTCGTCGAAAATCCGGCGCTGCAGATCGCGGGAGCATGAGTTTAGCCAACCGGCTAACCGAGGGATGATTTGGTAACAACACGTTACGAGAGGACCTGCAAACGCTAATCCCTCTTATTCATCAAAGCCGGGGCTGGTAAGCTTGCTCGCCCCGATTTCCTCGCCTTTTCAGGACCTGTATGACTGCGCGGTTCCGTCAATCGTTTCCCCTGCTGATGGCACTCGCCGTCAGTGGGTGCGATGACGCCCCGCGTTTCACCGCCGCCGAGCCCGGCGAGTCACGGTCAGGCGGTGCGACGACCGTCAACAAAAGCGACCGCAATGCGTTTTCCCTGCCTTCGGCCAACCTGTCGCCTGCCCGGCGTCTGGACTTCAGCGTCGGCAACAGCTTCTTCCGTAACCCGTGGGTGATCGCCCCCTCCACGACCACCGCCCGCGACGGCCTGGGTCCGTTGTTCAATACCAACGCCTGCCAGAACTGCCACATCAAGGACGGCCGGGGTCACCCACCCGAGCCGGGGGCAGACAATGCCGTTTCAATGCTGGTGCGGCTGTCGATTCCCGACGACCCGGCATTTGCCGAACACATCAAGCAGTTGGGCCTGACACCGGAGCCGGTGTACGGCAAACAACTCCAGGACATGGCCATTCCCGGCGTAACGCCCGAGGGCAAGGTGCGGGTCGACTACGATTCGATGACCGTGCATTTTCGCGACGGGACCCCGGTGCATTTGCGCCGCCCGACCCTGCAGATCACCCAGCCAGGTTATGGCCCGATGCACCCGCTGACCCGCGCATCCGCGCGCATCGCACCGCCGATGATTGGCCTGGGGCTTCTGGAAGCCATTCCTCAGGCGGCGATTCTGGCCAACGCCAACCCGGACGATGAACAAGGCACCGGCATCACCGGCAAGCCCAATTGGGTCTGGGACGACGTACAGCAGAAAACCGTGCTCGGCCGTTTCGGCTGGAAAGCCTCGCAGCCCGGCATCCAGCAGCAAAACGCCCACGCGCTCTCGGGCGACATGGGCCTGACCTCCAGCCTGATGCCGGTAGACGACTGCACGCCATCACAGACCGCATGCCTGGCCGCGCCCAACGGCGAAGGCCCTGACGGCGAGCCAGAAGTCAGCGACAACATCCTGCGCCTGATCACCTTCTATACCCGCAACCTCGGCGTGCCGGCACGCCGAGACGTGGCCGAGCCGCAAGTGCTGGCGGGCAAGAGTCTTTTCTTCAAGGCCGGCTGCCAGCAATGCCACACGCCGCAATTCACGACCTCGGCCGATGCAGCCGAGCCTGAGCTGGCGAACCAGGTCATCCGCCCTTACACCGATCTGCTGCTGCACGACATGGGCGAAGGCCTGGCCGACAACCTCAGCGAGTTTCAGGCCAGCGGCCAGCAATGGCGAACGCCTCCGTTGTGGGGCATCGGCCTCACCGAAACCGTCAGTGGCCATACGCAGTTTCTGCACGACGGGCGTGCCCGCAACCTGATGGAGGCCGTGCTCTGGCATGGCGGTGAGGCGTTGCCGGCGCAACGTCAGGTGCTGGCCTTCGACGCGGAACAACGCGCGGCGCTGCTGGCGTTCCTGAATTCTCTCTAACATATTTCTGAAGATAAGGAGTCGGGCATGTTCCGCCCCAAGTTGTTGCTCACCAGCCTCGCCGCCCTGGCACTGGGCGCGTGTGCGCCGTCGGACCCGCAAGCCGTGACGTCCGCGGCCATCGCCAGCCAGGTCATCCTGCCGACTTATAGCCGTTGGGTCGATGCCGACCGGCAACTGGCGATCAGCGCCTTGTCTTACTGCCAGGGCAAGTCCGATCTGGACACCGCCCGGGCCGACTTCCTTCACGCACAGAAAGCCTGGGCCGAGCTGCAACCGCTGCTGATCGGGCCGCTGGCGGAGGGCAATCGTGCCTGGCAGATTCAGTTCTGGCCGGACAAGAAGAACCTCGTCGGCCGTCAGGTGGAGCAACTGGTTACCGCACAACCGCAGATCAGCGCCGACGCCCTGGCCAAATCCAGTGTCGTGGTCCAGGGGTTATCGGCGTATGAGTACATCCTGTTCGATGCGGACATCGACATGGCCAACGCCGAGCAAAAAACCCGATACTGCCCGCTGCTGGTGGCCATCGGTGAGCGTCAGAAGGCGCTGGCCGAAGACATCCTCAACGGCTGGAACAGCAACGACGGCATGCTCGCGCAGTTGAGCAAGTTTCCCAATCCGCGTTACGCCGACTCCCACGAAGCCATCGCCGAGTTGCTGCGCGTGCAAGTAACTGCGCTGGACTCGTTGAAGAAAAAACTCGGCACGCCGCTGGGCCGCGCCACCAAGGGTGTGCCGCAGCCGTTCCAGGCCGACGCCTGGCGCAGCAAAGCCTCACTCAGCAGTTTGCAGGCGAGTCTGGCCAGCGCGCAGACAGTCTGGGCCGGTGTGGACAACAAGGGTGTGCGCGGGCTGTTGCCCAACGAGCAGAAGCCTCTGGCCGACAAGATCGACGCCGCCTACGCCGAGAGCAACCGGCAGCTGGCCGCGCTGAAACCGCCGCTCGGGGACCTGCTGGCGACTGAAGAAGGCCGACAGCAACTCAACGCCTTCTACGACAGCCTCAACGTGGTTCATCGCCTGCACGAAGGCGAACTGGCCAAGGCGTTGGGCATTCAACTGGGCTTCAACGCCAATGACGGTGACTGATATGTTGCGACGACAGGCTCTGGGTCTGGGCAGCCTGCTGCTCAGTGCCGTCACGTTTGGCGGCTGGACACTGTTCGCGGAAAAAGGCGAAAGCCCGTTGCTGTTGTCTGCTCGTGACGATGGCAACGGCCAGCATTTCGCCGTGGGCTACCGCGTCGACGGCACGCAGGTGTTTGCCACCGCCGTCGCCCAGCGCTGTCATGACATCATCAATCATCCGCGCTTGCCGATCGCGCTGTTCGTCGCGCGCCGGCCCGGGACCGAAAGTTACCTGATCGATCTGCGCGACGGTCGCCTGCTGCAGACCGTTACCTCGCAGCCCCATCGGCACTTCTATGGCCACGCCGTCATCCACAAGGACGGCGAATGGTTGTACGCCACCGAAAACGACACCACCGATCCGGGCCGCGGGTTGCTGGGGGTGTACCGGTTCGTCGACGAGCGGCTGCAACGCACCGGGGAGATTTCGACTCACGGCGTAGGACCGCATCAAGTGTCATGGATGCCGGACGGCGAAACCCTGGTGATCGCCAACGGCGGCATTCGCACCGAGGCCGAGAGCCGCGTCGAAATGAACCTCGACGCCATGGA
>NZ_DASVUM010000269.1:0-6692 GCF_036387035.1 Pseudomonas sp.
AACGACACCACCCAGTTCGGCAGGTCGACGATTTCGCTGATGCGCAAATCGCCGCACACCGAGCACAGCATGTAAGCCTGTTCCGCCGGCATGCCGTGCTCGCGGCACAGCCAGTCGATGGTATTGGCCACCGCCTGGCGGGCGGCCTGCATCAAGTCCGGGCCGATGCCGGTGAAGGCTTCGTAGCCGGCGCTGTCGAGATGGCGGGTCACCGGGCCGGGGGTGCTGAAACGCGGCGTGGCCAGGGGCGTCTGCTTGATCAGATCAAGCTTGACCACCACGTCCATCGCGCTCTCGATGGCGGTGCCACACACCTCGCCATCGCCTTGGGCCGCGTGAGTGTCGCCGATGGAAAACAGCGCGCCGGCCACTTCCACCGGCAGGTACAGGGTGCTGCCAGCCGCCAGGTCACGGATGTCCAGATTGCCGCCGACCCGGCGCGGCGGGACGATGGAATGCAGTCCGGCTTCAGCCGGCGCCACGCCAACCGTGCCGGCGAATGGTTTGAGCGGTACCTTGGCGAAATCGCCGAACGCCGCCGGGGCGAGGGTCTGCGTGTCGTAATGCCACAAGGCGAGGGCGGGCGCCTGGAACTGATCGGCCAACAGGCCGAAGCCGGGGATGTTGGCAGTCCAGCCGAAGCCGCCAGGCTTGAAGCTGTCCAAGGTGATTTTCAGGATATCGCCAGGCTCGGCGCCTTCGACGTAGATCGGCCCGGTCACCGGGTTGATCTGGTCGAACGGCATGACGCTGACGTCGGCGACCTGCGACTGGGCGGTAAAGTAGCCATTGGAGGAATCGCGGCAATTCATTTGCAGCGTGGTGCCGGGCGCCACGCGCTCGACGGGGGTAAAACGGTGGTCCCAGCCGAAGTGGCTGTTGACGCTGTGAATGGTCTTGACCAGGCAGTTCTGGCACATGGCTGCTGTCCTCGTTGCTAAAAAGGCCGTGGGGCAGGGGCCCGTTCTGCCTTCGCAGGACGGGCCCGGCACACATCACTTCACCCAGATGTAGTCATAGTTGACCGGCACGTGGACCGGGTCGACGTACAGCGCGTCGTCGCCGCCCATGCGCTGGGAGCGCACGGTGAAGCGTTGCTCGTTGAAGATCGGCACCCACGGCGCATCGGCCATGGCGTCAGTGAAGATCTTCTTCCAGGCCTCAGTGCGCTCGGCCTGTTGTTCCGGTCGGGCCATCGCATCAGCTTTGGCCGCGCGTTCGTCCAGCGCCTTGTTGCAGTACAACGACCAGTTCCAGCCGCCTTCGACCGCGCCGGTGCAGCCGAGAATCGGGCCGTAGAAGTTCGACGGATCCGGGAAGTCAGCGATCCAGGCCATGCCGCCGGACCACACCATCGGCGCCTGATCCCTGGAGCTGCCTGCCGCGATCACGTTGGCCTGGGCGAGGGATTTGATCTGCACACGAATGCCGACCTTGGCCAGATCCTGCTGGATGGATTGGGCGATGCGCGGCTGCGGGTCGGTGTTCATCACATACAGTTCGGTGTCGAACCCCTTGGCCAGACCGGCGTCGGCCAGCAGCTTCTTCGCGCCTTCGACGTCATAAGGCAGGCCCTTGTACTGCGTGTCGTAACCTGGCATCGCGGGCGGCAACGGCTGGTTCGCGGGCACCGCGCGACCGTTGATGATGCGCACGATGCGTTCCTTGCTGATCGCCATGTTGATGGCCTGGCGCACCTTGAGGTTGTCGAACGGCGGCAAGGTGGTTTTCAGCGTGACGTAGCCGGTCTGCAGCTGGTTGCCGGTGACCAGCAACTTCTTGGACGCCGGGTCGTTCTTGAACTGCAGGAACTGCGCGGGGGGCACGCCATCGCCGGCAATGTCCACTTCGCCCTTGTTCAGGCGCAGCAGTGCCACCGTTGGGTCCTGGCCGATTTCAAAGGTGATCTTGTCGACGTAGGGCAGGCCCTTCTGGAAGTAGTCGGGGTTCTTCACCAGTTCCAGCTTCTGCCCGAGCTTCCACTCGGCCAGGCTGAACGCGCCACTGCCCACCGGGTGCTTGCCGAAGTCAGCGCCCCATTGCTCCACGGCTTCCTTGGGCACCACTGAGGCGAAGTTGATCGCCATGATGTGCAGGAACGTGGCATTGGGTGCGTTCAGCGTGATGGTCAGGTGCTGATCATCGATGACTTTGATGCCGCTAAGGGTCGCGCTCTTGCCGGCGGTAACGTCTTCATAACCGACGATAGAGCTGAAGAAACCCGCGCCCGGGCTCTGGGTCTTCGGGTTGACGGTGCGCTCCAGGGAATACTTGACGTCATTGGCCACCAGCTCACGACCGTTCTGGAACTTCACGCCCTTGACCAGGGTGAAGCTGTAGACCAACCCGTCCGGGGAAATGCTGTAGTCCTCGGCCAGGCTTTTCACCAGATCGGTGGTGCCCGGCTTGTAGTCCATCAAGCGGCCGAACAGGCTTTTGATCATCGACCAGTTCTGCCAGTCGTAGCCAATCGCCGGGTCCAGGGTTGCAACGTCATTCTGGTAGGTCACCACCACATTACCGCCGCTTTTCGGCGTCTCGGCCCACAGTGGCGTGGTAAACAGCGTGGCCGCCACGGCCAGGGTCAGCGCTTTGATCTTCATTGTTGTGCCCCGTTGTGTTGATGAATTCAGTGCTGCTTGATGTCGATGCGCGGGTCCACCAGCGGGATCACCAGATCCGCGAGCAGGTTGCCCAGTACGATGGCCACCGCCGAGAGCGTGGTGACGCCGACGATGACCGGAATGTCGACTTGCTGAATCGACTGCCAGGCCAGCTGGCCAATGCCTGGCCAACCGAACACCGACTCGACCACCACCAGGCCGCCCATGAACACCCCGATGTCGATGCCGATCATCGGGATCACCGGGACGATGGCGTTGGGCAGCACATGCACAAAGATCACCCGCGCCCGGCTCAGGCCCTTGGCCCGTGCGGTGCGGATGAAGTCTTGATGCAGCACCTCGATCATCGACGAGCGGACCATGCGCGAATACCAGCCGCTGCCGAGCAGGCCGAGGGTCAGCGCCGGCAGCATCAGGTGACTGGCGCCGCCATAGCCGCCCAACGGGAACCAGCCCAACTGCACCGCGAAGAAGTACAGAAACAGCATGGCGGCGATGAACTGCGGGGCCGAGACGCCGACGAAGGAAAACGCCATGAGCAGCTTGTCCGCGAAGCTGTCGCGCTTGAGCGCAGCGAGCATCCCCAGGCTAATGCCGATCAACAGCTCAAAGCCGATGCCCGCCGCCATGAGTTCGAGGGACGGGCGCAGCCGCGCGCCGATCAGCTCACTCACGGCGGTGCGCTGGATGTAGGAGCGGCCGAGGTCGCCATGGAGCAGGTTGCCCAGGTAATTCAGGTATTGATGATAGAACGGCAGGTCCAGGCCCAGTTGCGAGCGGATGGCGGCGACGACCTCCGGGGTCGCGCTGCGCCCGGCGATCTGCCGCGCCGGGTCGGCGGGCAAGAGGAACAGCAGCAGGTAGGTGATGAACGTCACGCCCAACAGGATCAACAGCGCGTACCCGACCCGGCGGCAAATGAACGGCAGCATCAGCGGCGCCCCTTGAGTGTGGGGTCGAGTTCGTCGCGCAGGGCGTCACCGACCAGATTGAATGCCAGCGACAGCAGAATGATTGCCGCGCCGGGAATAAACACCAGCCACGGCGCGGAGGTGAAGTACGTCTGGCTTTCGAAAATGATGTTGCCCCAGCTCGGCGTGGGTGGCTGCACGCCCACGCCCAGGTACGACAAGGTGGCTTCCAGCAACACGGTGGTCGAAATGCCCAGCGTCGCCCACACCAGAATGGTGGGCAGCAGGTGCGGCAACAGGTGCGAAAACAGGATGCGCAGCGAACTGGCGCCGAGCGTACGCTCCACCGCGACAAAGTCCCGCGCGCTGAGGGCCACGGTTTCGGCGTAGATCACCCGGGCGATCTGCACCCAGTTCACCATCGCGATCACCATGGCCACGATCCACACGCTGGGCTGGAAAATCGCCGAAAGGGCAATCGCCAGCAGCAGGGCGGGGAAGGCCATCATCAAGTCGGTCACGCGCATCAACACGCTGCCCAGCCAGCCCCGCACGAAACCGGCGGTCAGGCCCACCAGCGTGCCGATAAGCACAGCGAGCCCGTTGGCCAGCACGCCGATGAACAGCGACGTGCGCGCGCCGAATATCAGCCGCGACAGCAAGTCACGGCCGAGCAAGTCGGTGCCCATCCAGTAGGGCCCCGCCGGGGCCATCGGCGCGCCTTCCAGGGTCAATCCCTCGACGAACTGCTCGTCCGGATCGAAAGGGCTCAGCCACGGCGCCAGTGCCGCTAGCAGCACCACGGTGACGATAAACAGCAGCGACACCGCCACGGCCGGCCGACGCAACAGGGCTTTCAGCGTGTTCATGCGCGGTCCTCGTCACGCGTCGCAAGCAGGTCGGCACACAGCGCTTCAATCGGTCGATTGAGCTGCATCGACAGGCTGCGCAGACGCTCATAAGCCGTCGCCTCGTTGATGCGTTGCGTCACCATCAAACGCGCCAGCGCCTGGGCCATCAAGGGCCGCATCGCCAGCCGCTGCTGCAACGCGGTGAGTTCTTCGGCATCGGCGCGCTGTCGGTCACGCAGCCCCACCGCCATCATCAACGTGGTGTACACCGAGCCCTGGCTGATGGGCTTGTTCAACAATGCCGTCGCGCCCAGCTGCAACGCGCGCTGGATCTGTGACAGGGTTTCGTGGGCGCTCAGCGCCACGATCGGGATGCTGGCCGCATTGAGGGCCTCGACGGCAAGCGGGCTGGCGAAATGCTCGATTTCAAGGATGGCGGCGAAACAGCCCTGAGTGTCACAGGGCGCGTCATGCGCAAGCACCTCTGAGTGAATGCCCAGACGCTGGAGGCTCTTGCCCAGATTGGCCTGACTGCGTTCATCGCAGTCGATCAACAGCAAATGGCCCTGGTCGAAGGCCGGGAAAGGGCGTGTGTTCATTTGACGATCCTCAAGCGCGGCGCCGGGGTGGCGTGTCGGTCGACCCCATCGGCGTGTACATCCGTAACAGTGAGATAAGGGTCGGCGACGATCGGGTAAGGCGATGATTGCACCACCTCGAATCGGCCCTCGCGCAGTTCGGCGATATGACTGGCCAGCGCGCTGTGGTGATTGCGCGCCGACAGGCTGACGCTGCCGAGCACGCTGGCGACCGGGTGGTCGTACAGGTGCTCGCAGATAGCCTTGGGCGAAGCGTCCTCGCTGGCGTGCAAGGCGTCGGCAAACACCCTCAGCGCGGTGTAGGCGCTGGTGTAATAGTGCGAGCAGGTGCGCGGACCATGGCGCTGTTGCGATTCGCAAAACGCCGGGTCCAGGGTCTCGAAAAACGGCCCGCACGACAGCAGGCGCAACGCATGCATCGGGCCGACGGCATCCAGCTCCGCTTCGGTCAGGTTGCAGCTCAGCACCGGCAAGCGCAGGCCTCGCCCGACGCAGGCCCGGTCCAGTTGCTGCAGAAAGGCGTAGGACGATTCGCCGACCAGGTTGTTGAGCACGAAGGCGGGCGGGTCTTCAATGAGTCCGTCAATCAGTGTGTCGAAGCCGGTCGCGCCCAGGTGCCAGTACTTTTCCCCGAGCACTTGTGCGCCGTTGGCGCCCAGCACTTCCCGGGCAATGCGGTTGCTTTCCCAGCCCCAGACGTAGTTCGAGCCCAGCAGGAATGCGCGCCGGCCAAACTGGTCAAGAGCGTAGCGCAACAACGGCAGCAGCGTCTGGTTCGGGCAGCCACCGAGGTACAGCACGTTCTCGCTGCTTTCGTAGCCTTCGTAAGGGCTCGAATACCAGAGCAACGCGCCGTGCTGGTCCAGGTCAGGAATGATTTCCTTGCGGCTCGCCGACAGCGTCGTGCCGAAGATGTGCCGCACCCCTGCACTCAGCAGCTGGGCCATACCGGTGCTGTAGCCGGCCGGATCGCCCTGCGGGTCGACGCAGATTGCCTCAAGTTGCACGCTGCGCCGAGGGTCGGCGTTGAGTTCGGCCAGCGCGTCCTGCAGCCCGAGCAAGGCACTGCGGCCCATGCGCCGGTAGGTGCCTTCGGTGGAGAGCAGAAACCCGACGCAAACAGTGGGGCGCGGCTTGGGCAAACGAAGATCGGGCATGAAAAGCATCCATAAAAAAAGCCCGATCAACCCGGTAAGGGTCGATCAGGCTTCGATACCTGGCGCATTCGAGGCGCGTATGTGGACGAGACTTAAGGACCGAGGTCCCGCTTGTCGTTTGCTTTATACATGAAATAAGCGTGCCAAGTGAAGGCCCCCGGGTGTGAAGCCCTTTCACGGCGATTGCCTCACTGGGAATGCTCCGCCGTGGGGCGCTCGTCTACCGCGAGGCGCCTAAGCGGAGCAGGGCGGGTGTTACAACGCGCTCGCCGGCAGCGCTCGGCGTCGCCGGTACAGCACCAGCGTCGCGCCGAAGCCGCACGCCGCGGCAAACATCAGCCAGAACGCCGGCGAGGCCTTGTCACCGGTGGCTTGCACCAGAAAGGTCGACATCGCCGGGGTGAAGCCTCCGAACACCGCCGTCGCCAGGCTGAACGCAAGGGAAAACCCGACCACGCGCACCTCTTGAGGCATCACTTCGGTCAGTGCGGCCACCATCGCGCCGTTGTACATGCCGAAGAAGAACGAGAAATACAGCAAGACCGCCAGC
>NZ_DASVUM010000270.1:0-17794 GCF_036387035.1 Pseudomonas sp.
GCTTGGCGGCCTGATCAAACAGGACAACAGCGACACCGTGTCCGCCGTGCCGTATCTGGGTCGTGTCCCGGGCCTGCGCTGGTTGTTTGGCAACACCAGCAAGAGCAAGAAGCGCACCGAGCTGGTCGTGCTGATCACCCCGCGGGTCATCACCAGCAACAGCCAGGCGCGGCAGGTGACCGATGACTATCGTCAGCAGTTGCAGCTGATCAAACCGACACCGGTGGGCCAGCGGTAAGGGCAAGGTGACGCGGAGCGTCGAGGCGCGCATACCCACGCAGAGCGTCGGCACGATCAGCGGGTGCAGTGGGCATAAAGCGGATGTGCCCAAGGACCTGAACTCCGCGCCCGGCGCGCACACCAACGGTATCCATGACTGGTTGCTATGAACCCGAGAGAGAGCACGCATTTGGACAGCACCGACGGTTTGCATTTCCCCGAAGACGAACGGGCACAGGCTCGCCGCTTCAACAAGAAGCTGGCCTGGTGGCCGCGGTTTCGCATCCGCAATCGTTTCACCCCGCTACTGATCCAGTCGCTGTTGCGCGTCGGTCAGCTCAATGGCGCGGCCAGGCTGGCCCGGCATGGCTTGCACGCTGAAAGCACAACGGCCAGCGTCAACGGCGATCGGGTGCCGGTGAGGATCATCCGGCCCAGGGGCGCCATCAAAGGCGTGGTGCTGGACTTTCATGGTGGCGGCTGGGTGATCGGCAACGCGCAGATGAACGATGACCTGAACGTGGCCATGGTGCGGGACTGTGGCGTGGCCGTTGTCTCGGTCGATTACCGGCTGGCCGGCGCTACGCCGGTTGAAGGGCTGATGGACGATTGCCTGGTCGCTGCACGCTGGCTGCTGGGAGACGGCTGTCAGGAGTTCGCCGGCCTGCCGGTAATCGTTGTCGGCGAATCGGCGGGCGGGCACCTGGCGGCAGCGACCCTGCTGCAGCTCAAGGCATGGCCCGAACTGTTCCAGCGCGTGTACGGCGCCCTGCTCTATTACGGCGTTTACGACTTGACGGGCACACCGAGCGTACGCGCTGCAGGCGCCGACACGCTGGTGCTGGACGGGCCGGGCATGGTCGACGCCTTGCGCAGGCTGACGCCGGGCATCAGCGATGCGCAGCGCCAGTCAGCGCCGCTTTCTCCGTTGTACGGCGATTTCGCAGGCTTCCCGCCCGCGTTGATGTGGGTCGGCGAACTCGACCCGTTACGAGACGACACCCTGCAGCTGGCGGATCGCTGGGCGAAGACCGCCGGGGTCGAAGTGCACCTGCTGCCGGACGCGCCCCACGGCTTCATCCACTTCCCGACCCTGATGGCCGACCGCGTGCTGGAACACAGCCGCGCCTGGATTCGTCAGCGCATCCAGTCCGTTGCGGGGTGATCGGGTTTTACTGACCAGTGGGGTTTGCCGTCGCACTGATCAGTGGGACTCGCCGTCGCGCTGACCCGTAGGACTGGCTTTAGCCGGGAAGGCGTCAGCAGCCATACCGCTAAATTGAGGGTGTACCGAGAGGCCCCTTCCCGGCTGAAGCCGGTCCTACTAAAAAGCATCGCGTACAGCCAGTGGAATTCGCGGTGGCGCCGGTATCACTGGAAAAGCATCGCGTGCCGCCAGTGGGATTGGGTGTGGACTCGAATGTGGGACCGGCTTTAGCCGGGAAGGCGTCAGTTGTCTCGCCGCGAAAATGAAGGTGTTTGGACTGGCCTCCTCCCGGCTGAAGCCGGTCCCACTAGAAAAGCATTGCGTGCAGCCAGTGAGATTCGCGGTTGCGCCGGTCCCACTGGAAAAGCATTGCGTGCAGCCAGTGAGATTCGCGGTGACGCCGGTCCCACTAAAAAGCATTGCGTGCAGCCAATGATTTGCGGTGGCGCCGGTCCTGTAAAACGCAATGTGATCGAACCCCTCGCGCTGGCTCAGGTCTGCTGATCTATCGCTTACCCGGAGTGTCATCGATGTCCCCGCATCACACCCTTGTCCTGCTCGCCCGGTCTGGCTATGCCGCCCGCGGCGTTCTGTACCTGATCATCGGTATTTTTGCCTTGTTGGCTGCGCGTGATTCGTCTCGCCCCAAAGACAGCCACAGCAGCCTGGAAGCCCTGTTTAGCCAGCCGTTCGGCCACATTCTGGTCGGTCTGGTGGTCGCAGGCCTGCTCGCGTTCGCCGCCTGGCGCGTTTTGCAGGCGACGCGTGACGTTGACCACCACGGCACCGAGCTCAAGGGCCTGGTCATCCGCGCAGGGTTGCTGGCGGGAGGGCTGGTCAACGGTGCGCTGGCGTTCTTTGCCCTGGGCCTGCTGATCGACGGTCTGCGCAGTTCCGGCGGCTCCGGCGGCGGCCAGACCCAGGACCTGCTCTCCCACCTGCTGTCGTGGAAGCATTCCAATCTGGTGGTGTACCTCGTCGCGCTGGTGCCGCTGGGTGTGGGCATCGCGCACCTGTTCAAAGGCTGGAAAGCGTCGTTCGAGAGGTACTTCGAAGCCGACGATGAGGTCATGAAATACGTGACCCCGGTCTCACGTTTCGGCCTTATCGCCAGGGGCGTGGCGTTCATCGAAATGGGCGTGCTGCTGGCCGTCAGCGGTTCGAGCTATCAGGCGATGCACCCGCCCGGCCTGAAAGATGCGCTCAATGCCCTGCAAAACCTGCCGGCCGGCGGCGTCGTATTAATGGTGATGGCGCTGGGGCTGATTGCGTTTTCGGTGTACAGCTTTGCCGAAGCCGCCTGGCGGCGGATTAACATGGACGTCCCCGGAATGACGCATTTGCACGCGCCGCGCTGAGCCGGCTCGTGTAACGTGCCGCCATACCACGCACTTAAAGCACTCGAGGCGCTGAGCCGTGAATCACCAGAGTAATGCACCGCGGTCGGCAGCCTTCTCGGGCGGCGGAAACGCGGGGAACGTGTTTCGCACCCACAACTGGTCGGACACCGAACTGGGCGACCCCGCCCACTGGCCCCAGCCGCTCACCACGCTGGTACGCGTCATGCTCAGCTCCGGGCAACCCATGTTCATCGCTTGGGGCCCGCAGCGCGTCCTGCTCTATAACGACGGTTACGCGCCCATGCTCGGCGAGCGCCACCCCAGCGCATTCGCCCGGCCGTTCTTCGAGACATGGCCCGAGGTCCGCCAGGAGGTCGGCGCCTTGATGGACAAGGTGTTCGATGGCGAGCCGGTGCAAATGGACGACCTGACGCTCACGCTGTACCGCAACGGCTACCCCGAAGAAACCCATTTCTCGTTCTCCTACACCCCGGTGCCGGACGAGCACGGCGCGGTGATGGGCCTGTTCTGTGCCTGCACCGAAACCACGGGACGCGTCAGCGCCGAGCGCCAGCAAGTGATCGACGCCAAACGTGAACGCGATCGTCTGTTCGAAATGAGCCGCGACCTGTTCGGCGTCGCCACCTTCGACGGCTACCTGAAATCCGTCAACCCGGCGTGGTCACTTCAGCTCGGCCGCTCGACCGAAGCGCTGCTGGCGCGGCCGTTTTCGGAAATCATCCATCCTGACGACCTGGCGCTGACAGGTGATGTTGTCGCGACGCTTCAGTCAGGCAAACCGGTGCATCAATTCCACGTCCGGTTGCTCAAGGCGGACGGCACGCCTATTTCGTTCGCCTGGTCCGCTGTGCCCGATGATCAACCCGACAGCGGCAGTTTCTACACGGTCGGCCGGGACATCAGTGAAGACCTGCGCCGTGAGGAGACGCTCAGGCAGGGTCACAAAATGGAGGCCGTGGGGCAACTCACCGGTGGCCTGGCCCATGATTTCAATAACCTGCTGCAGGCCGCCCAGGGTTGCCTGGACCTTATCCTTCGTTCGCCGCAGGACCCACAACGCGTCACGCGACTGGCCCGTAACGGGTTGCAGGCGACCGAACGCGGCGCCAAGCTCACTGCGCAACTGCTGGCGTTTTCCCGCGCGCAGAAGTTCGAGCTTCGGCCCATCGATGTCGTCGGCCTGATCAAGGGCATGACCGAGATTCTCAACAGCTCCGTCGGCCCGTTGATCAGGGTCAACACGGCCACCGAAGGGTGTGCCCCCAGTGTTTTGTCGGACCCGACGCAGCTGGAAATGGCCCTGTTGAACCTGGCCATCAACGCCCGTGATGCCATGCCCGAGGGCGGCGAGTTGACCCTCGCCGTCAGCGAAAAAAGCGTGCAGGAGGACGCAGACCTGCAGCCAGGCGACTACGTAGAGATTCGCGTATCCGACACCGGCACGGGCATGTCCGCAGCAGTCGCCGCGCGCGCCTTCGAACCGTTCTATACCACCAAGGGCGTCGGGCGGGGCACTGGGCTGGGCCTGAGTCAGGTCTACGCGATGGCGAAGCAGGCC
The DNA here is from genome assembly GCF_036387035.1 of Pseudomonas sp. Classification (GTDB taxonomy): domain Bacteria; phylum Pseudomonadota; class Gammaproteobacteria; order Pseudomonadales; family Pseudomonadaceae; genus Aquipseudomonas. The sequence goes on from NZ_DASVUM010000270.1 coordinate 4,346, forward strand.
GGGGGCACCGCGCGCATCGAGCCGCAGGCGCCGCGAGGGACGACCGTGGTGGTGTGGCTGCCCTCGGTTGAACCGGTGCGCGCCCTGGCCGATGTCCATCAAGACAGGGCGACCCAGGCAAGCTACGGCCCTAAAAAGGTGTTGGTCGTCGATGACGACCCCGACGTCAGGCTGTTCATCGCCAACTCGCTGGAGACCCTGGGCTTTCAGGTAACGGCGGCCGAGGATGCCGAACGCGGGCTTGCGCTGCTCGACAACGCCGACCCCGACCTGCTGGTGGTGGATTTCGCCATGCCGGGGATGAACGGTGCACAAATGGCCGAGGTGGTGAAGACCCGGCGGCCTGACCTGCCCATCATCTTTGCCAGCGGCTATTCGGAGACTGCTGCCATCGAGCGTGCGGTGGGCCCAGACGCGATTCTGCTGAGAAAACCGTTCAGCGTCGCCGACCTGCAGGGCGTGCTCGACACGGTGCTTGCAGGTTAGCGCCTGAGGCAGTGAATGGGCCCGCTCACGGGCGTGTTATTGCGGTCGGGGCTGACGGATTGGCAGCTCGACCCGAAAAGTCGTGCCAACCCCAACGCTGCTCTGCACGCTGATCGTGCCGCGGTGCTTCTGGATGATGCCGTAGGAAAGCGACAGACCTAGCCCCGTGCCCTTCCCAACCGGTTTGGTGGTGAAGAACGGATCGAAGATCTTCTGCAGAATATGCTCGGGTATGCCGGCTCCCGTATCACTCACCTCAAGCCATACACTTTGCCCTTCCACGCCGTTGCGCAGGGTGATCGTGCCCCTCTCCGGCCCGATGGCCTGTGCGGCATTGACCACCAGATTCATCACCACCTGATTGAGCTGCGCAGGCAGGCATTCAATGTCCGGCAGCGGCTGGAACTGCTTGATCACGTCGGCCTTGTACTTCACCTCGTTGGCAACGATGTTCAGCGTCGAATCAATTCCCCGCTGCAGGTTCGCCCATTGCCACTGAGGGCTGGTGTCAACCCGGGAGAACTCCTTCAAGTCCTTCACGATCTGCGCCGCGCGGCCTACCCCGTCGCGCGATTCCTGGATCATCAGTGGAATTTCCTCCTCGATGAACGGCAGGTCCAGGTGCTCCTTGAGCGCACGAAGCTCTTCGATGATCTGTGGCGACACGATCTGGCTTTCAGCGGCCTTGTAGGCCTCCAGCACTTCCTGAAACTTGCAGAAGTACTGCGCCAGGGTACCCAGGTTCGACGATATGAAGCCAATGGGGTTATTGATCTCGTGGGCGATGCCCGCTGCCAGTTGCCCCAGAGACGCCAGCTTCTCCGACTGCACCAATTGGCCTTCAAGCGCCTTGCGCTCGTCGATTTCCGCCTGCAGCGCATGGCTGGCCTGCTTGAACTCCTGAGTGCGACGTTCCACGCGAAGTTCCAGGTCATGCATCTTCAACTGTGCGCGTTCAGTCATTTCCCACTTGCTGGTCAACGCGTTCGCGAGTTGCATGACCTCGATGTTGTCGAACGGTTTTTTCAGAATCAACAACCGGTCACGGCCGTCCAGACGCGCCAGCAGTTCGCCCCACGAATGGTCGGTAAAGGCCGTGCAAATCACCACTTGCAGGCGCGGGTCGGCGTGCCAAAGATGTTCGATCGTTTCTACCCCGTCCCAGCCCTGGGGCATGCGCATGTCGACGAACGCCATGGCGAAAGGCTGGGCGTCGGCCATGCCCTGCTGGATGTGCTGCAACCCTTGCTGACCGCCGTAGGCCGAGCACAGCTCGAACGGCACGACTTCGGGCGCCGCCTCGGTGCCAAAAAGCGCGGCCTCAAGATCGTCAAGCGCCGGCGTCAAATCCGCCGCCGGAGCCAGTATCTTGCGAAAGTCATCGTGTATCGACGGGGTGTCATCGACCAGTAGAATTCGCCGATTGCTTACATTCATGCTTCACCTGCGTCGGTTATCAGCGGAATTTCCAGGGTGAACGTTGCGCCCGCGCCAGGCCCGTCACTGTGGGCGGTCAACCGGCCTTTCATTTCGACAGCGGCCAGTGCACAGCTGTGCAAGCCAAAGCCGTGGCCTTCCTTGCGCGTGGTGAAGCCATGGGTAAACAAGCGCGCCATATTCGCCGGGGTAATGCCCTCACCATCGTCCTTGACGCTGACCTGCAGCCAGGCACGGTCCAGCACATGGATGCCCAACGTCAGTGCCCTCACCTTCTCGCTGGTGCCGGTCATGGCAAAGCGCGCGTTGCTGATGAGATTGACCATGATGAGCAATAGCCTGTGTTTATCGGCGACGATTACAGGGACTTGCTCGAAGTCGCGGCGGATATCGACCTGCTGCCTGTGTAAGGCGCCGGAGTTGATCCGCAGGGCATCTTCCATCAGGTCCACGATATGAACCGGCTCCACCAGGTTGGCGACCCCGGCATAGGACTGCTGGGTGGCGACAATCTCCTTGATGTGGTCAACGCTGGTGCTGAGGTGGTGCAGCTCATCGATAACGCTTTGCCGCTCGGCGGTCATCGCTTCAACCAGCTGATTGAGGTATCCGGGCACCAACCGGCCTTTGGGATCCTCGCTGAAAAAGCGACCCAGGTCCGCGCCGTGGGCGTTGATCAGTTGCATGGCTTTTTCCAGCCCGGCGCTTTTGCTGTTGCGCACCTGACGCGTGACCATTTCGGCGGACACGTTAACGCTGTTGAGGATATTGCCGACGTTGTGCAGCACGTTGGTGGCAATCTCCGCCATGCCGGACTGGCGCGCGGCATCCAGCAACTCCGCCTGCGCATCCTTGAGTTCCCGGGTGCGCGTTTCAACCCGCTGTTCCAGCCCTTCGTTGGCCGCCTGAAGGTCTTCGTTGACCCGATTGATCACCTGATAACTGTGCAACAGCCGCTTGCCCAGAAACGCTAACAGGCACACGGCGATGATCGAGAATATCTGCAAGTAGGTGTGGTAGCGCTGGTTGGTGGTATCGACGCGCTGTTGATCTTGATCGAGCAGTGCGTTGACGCGATCCAGTTGCCCGGCCACCGGCAGCGCCGTTATTCGGGCCAACAGGTCATTCACCAGAGGTTGCTCGCGCAAGATAAGGGCCACGTGATTGCTGAGGTTTTCCATCGCCGGTAGAAAACCGGCTGGCAGCACCTGCTTGTTAATCGCGAGCTGGTTGAGGCCCAGCAGGACCTCGGCTGCCTTGGTGTCCGTGGTTGCCTGAGAGAATTCCAGGCAACTGAGCAACACGTCGTAGGTGTCCGTGGCGATGTTCTGCAGCCTCAGCCGCTCGCCAGGATGGAGCTGCGCGAATTGCAGTTGTATATCGTCTTCGGCAGTGGCAAGAAATGTCAGGGAATTGCGCAAAACGGCATTGTGGGATTTGAACTGCTCGACGAGCCGCGCCTTCTCGCCAATCGCTTGGACGAACCCGTCGCGGTCCGCCCTCCAGCGAACGGCATCAGGCCCTTTCGGGTCTCCCAGCAACTCGGTGAGTTGCACCCACAGGCGCTGGATTTCGGCGAGCGGAAACACCAGCCGATCATAGTCGTGGGTCAGTGCAATCCGGCTCTTGAGGATTTCGGTCTCCCATTGGGCGTTGAGCTGCTTGATCTGCCGCACCAGGTCCCGGGACTGCGTGTATGACTCGGATGTATCCGTCTGCGAGCGCGCATACAGATAGCTGAGGCCCAAGACCAGCGCCAGCGCGATCGCGGCGAGCACCAGTTGCCTCACCACCGTCGAGGGGCGTCTCATAGAGGCTTGCCTTGCCATCGGCCGGTCAAGGTATTAAGGAACAGCACGATCAAACGTTTGTCCTCCTCGCTCGGCAGGCGCCCCAATTGATACTTGAACATCACGTCTACGGCATCGACCAGCGTAGCCGCCGAGGCATCGTGAAAGTACGGTGCGGTGACGGCTACGTTGCGCAGGCTGGGCACCTTGAACACGTAGCGGTCTTCTTCGTCACCGGTGACCCGATAACGGCCGAGATCGGCGTCGGCGAGGTGGCCTCGCGCCTGGAAATAATCGCCCATGACGCCAAACTTCTGGAACATATTGCCGCCGATGTTCACCCCCTGATGGCAGGCGATGCAGCCGTACTCCTTGAAGCGTTGATAGCCGTATTTTTCCTCCGTGGTCAAGACCTCGGTCTCACCGCTCAGGTAATGGTCGAAGCGCGAGTCGGTGCTCAACAGCGTGCGCAGATAGCTGGCCAGCGCATTCTGCACAGTGGCTGCAGCGATGCCTTCGGGGTAGGCCGCCATGAACTCGCTGCGATAGGCCGCATCGTTGCCAAGGGTGGCCAGCAGCGCGGTCCAGGTCGTGGCCATTTCGTCGGGGCTGCGCACCACGGCGTCGATCTGTTGCTCAAGCGTGTCGGCGCGACCGTCCCAGAACTGTTTGAAATTAAGACTGGCGTTGAACACGGATGGCGTATTCACCGGCTCCGGTTGGCCGTTGGCGTTGATCGAAAAAGCCTTGTTATCAGCCCCGCCGCGGTCCAACTGATGGCAACTGGAGCAGGACACGCTGGCATTGGCCGACAAGCCTGGGTCGTTGAACAGCTTGCGCCCGAGTTCGACCCGGGCGGGGTCCAGCATCGGCGGCGCAGGCAACGGCTTGAGCGGCTCATCGAGTGGCTGGGCGTTGACCACGACGCCGCCGAGGATAAGCCAGGTCATCAGCAGCGCTGTGAATTGTCGAACGGCCATGCTCAACCTCGTCATCCTGTCGAGCCGTGGCAATTGCCTACCACTCATGCCTCTGTGTCGGCTTGATAAGGGTGAAGTTTAGGGCCGTATTTATATTCTCCAGGCCCTGCCACCGGGCGATGCATTTCGTCTAACCTTGCGTCATGCAGGGCGTTTGAGCTCAGTAACGTTTCCGATATAGACGTGAGGTCCCATCATGGAAGACTCATCCAGTGGTGCATTGCAACCACGTCCCGCCGTGCTGTTGGTGGACGACGAAGAGCCCATATTGAACAGCCTGCGCCGTCTCCTGCGCGGCCAGCCCTATGACGTGCTGTTGGCCACCGGTGGCGAGCAGGCTCTGGCAATCATGGCCGAACGACGCATCGACCTGATCGTCAGCGATGCGCGCATGCCGAACATGGACGGCGCGACGCTGCTGGCGCGTGTCTACGCCTCGTACCCGGACACCGTTCGCATTCTGCTCACCGGCTACGCCGATCTGGAGACCATTGCCAAGGCCATCAACGAAGGTCAGATCCATCGCTACATCGCCAAGCCCTGGACGGATGAAGAACTTGTTTTGACGTTGCGCCAGTCGCTCGCCTTGCAGTTTTCCGAACGTGAGCGGCAGCGTCTCGAGCGCCTGACCCAACGTCAGAACGACGAGCTGAAAAGCCTCAACGCGACGTTGGAAAAACGCGTGCTAGCCCGCACTTCGGAGCTACAGCAGACCGCGGACATGCTTGACCTCGCCTACGAAGAGCTCAAGCACAGTTACGCCACGGGGACCGAGGTGTTTTCACTGCTGGTCAACCAGCGCCTGCCGCCAGACAAGCAGACCAACCGCCAGGTCATCGACCTGATCAACGCCTGTGGCGAACAGTTTGCCCTCGACGAGGCAACCCGACGCGACCTGGGCATGGCCGCCGCGCTTTACAACATCGGCAAGCTAGGCTGGAGCGACGCGCTGATCAACACCCCTGCGGACCAGGTCACGCACGCCGACAAGGCGACGTACTACGGTTATCCGCAGCAAAGTGAATCCCTGTTGATGACCCTGGAGCCGATGCAGGATGCGACCAGGCTTATACTTCATCATCAGGAGCGCTGGGATGGCACGGGTTTCCCCGCGCGGCTCAAGGGCGAGGCGATCCCTTACGGCGCACGTCTGCTCAAGCTGGCGGTGGATTTCATCGAGCTGCAGCGCGGCCTGATCATGGAACGGCACATGAGCAGCGACGAGGCGCTTCTCTTTGTCCGCAAATATGCCGGCAAGCTCTATGACCCGGCCCTGATCGAGGGTTTTGCCGCCGCATGCGCCTCTTATCTGAACGATGCGATCCTCAACGATCCTCTTGTCAAAGCGGTCAGTACGCGTGATCTGGTCCCCGGTATGACGCTGGTGCGCAACCTCAATGCCGAAAACGGCATGCTGCTGCTCAACGCCGGCAAACTCCTCAACGCTGCGCTGATCGCCAAGCTGACCGCGTTCGAGGCCATGGAGAACAAGGCCAGGTACACCATTTTCGTACGCTTGCCAGAGAAGCCCGCGGGCGTGGCCGAACCCAGCGCCTGAGGCCGGTGCCGGACTGCATTATTCCGTTACACGTTCACGAGATCGAAAACTGTGGCTGTCAAGCTGAGCGCGTCGGGCCTATCCGGCGCATTTCCAGCCCTCCTCCACAGGATCTTTCCATGAAAATCAGCGTTTTCGGTAGCGGGTATGTCGGACTGGTGCAAGCCACCGTGCTTGCTGAAGTGGGCCACGATGTGGTCTGCATGGACATCGATCAGGCCAAGGTCGAGCAGTTGCGCCAGGGTCAGGTGCATCTCTTTGAGCCGGGGCTGGCCAGCCTGGTGCGCGAGAACCTGGAAAACAAGCGCCTGCATTTCACCACGGACACCCGGCAGGCGGTCGAGCACGCCGAGGTGCTGTTCATCGCCGTGGGCACCCCGTCCTGCGACGACGGTTCGGCCGACCTGAGTGGCTTTTTCGCCGTCGGCGAGGCGATCGCAGCGCACCGTTCAGAGCCGCTGATCATCGTTGAGAAGTCCACGGTGCCCGTCGGCAGCGGCGACGCCTTGCGCGCGCACATCGACAAGGCGCTGCGTCAGGCCGGGCGACTGTTGCAGTTCGATATCGTCTCCAACCCCGAGTTTCTCAAGGAAGGCTCGGCGGTCAACGACTGCCGGCGCCCGGACCGGATCGTCATCGGCTGCGACAATGACGCCGTGCGCAAGGTCATGCGCGAGCTGTACGCGCCCTTCAACCGCAACCATGACCGGATCATGTTCATGGACCTGCGCAGCGCCGAGCTGACCAAGTACGCGGCCAATTGCATGCTCGCGACCAAGATCAGCTTCATCAACCAGATCGCCGAACTGGCCGAGCACCTGGGAGCGGACGTGGAGTCGGTGAGGCTGGGCATCGGTGCGGATTCGCGCATCGGTTATGACTTCATTTACCCCGGTTGCGGCTACGGCGGCTCGTGCTTCGGCAAGGACATTCGCGCCCTGATCCACAGCGCCCGGGAAGCCCACTGCTCCAACGACCTGCTGGCGGTGGTCGAGGCGATCAACGAGCGGCAGAAGAATAAACTCTTCGAACGGGTCAAGGCGTTCTACCAAGGGGACTTGCGCGGCAAGACCTTCGCTTTGTGGGGGCTGGCGTTCAAGCCCAACACCGATGACATGCGCGACGCGCCGAGCCGGGTGCTGATGGAAGCGCTGTGGGACGCCGGCGCCACCGTGCGCGCGTTCGACCCCGAAGCGATGCAGGAGACCCAACGGCTCTACGGCCACCGCAACGACCTGATCCTGATGGGCACGCCGGAGTCGACGCTGAACGACGCCGACGCGCTGATCATCTGCACCGAATGGCAACAGTTCAAGGCCCCGGATTTCGAGCTGATCCAGCAACGCCTTGCCGCCCCGGTGATCTTCGACGGCCGCAACCTGTACGACACCGAGCGGCTGGCGCAAAACGGCTTTCATTACTTCCCGATCGGTCGTGGAGAATCTTGTGAATTGCCGATGCCGCAGAAACAGTGGATGCCGTACAAAAGCGTGGCAGGTGGAGCGATGGTGTAGCGACCGACGCCTTCCCGGCTGAAGCCGGTCCTACATTTAGGGCTCAGCGCCGATCCCACCGGATGCACCCGGAGCAAAATGGGTCCAGCGGCAATCCCGCTGACTGTACGCGGCGGTGCTTTAGTGGGACCGGCTTTAGCCGGGAAGAGGCCCGTGTGTTCGCTCGAGATTTAGCGGTGTCACAACTGACGCCTTCCCGGCTGAAGCCGGTCCCACATTAAATGCTCACCGCCGATCCCGCCGGATGCATCCGGCGCAAAATGGGCCAGGCCCAATCCCGCTGACTGTACGCGGCGCTTTAGTGGGACCGGCTTTAGCCGGGAAGAGGCCCGTGTGTTCGCTCGAGATTAGCGGTGTAACAACTGACGCCTTCCCGGCTGAAGCCGGTCCTACATTGAGGGCTCAGCGGCAATCCCACCGAATGCACCCGGCGCAAAATGGGTCCAGCGGCAATCCCGCTGGATGCACGCGATGTGGTCCAGGCCCAATCCCGCTGACTGCACGCGATGCTTTGGTGGGACCGGCTTTAGCCGGGAAGAGGCCCGTGTGTTCGCTCGAGATTTCGCGGGGTGACAACTGACGCCTTCCCGGCTGAAGCCGGTCCCACATTGAGGGCTCAGCGGCGATTCTACCGGATGCACCCAAAGCCAAATGGGCTAAGCGCCGATCCCACCGGATGCACCCAGAGCAAAATGGGACCAGCCCCAATCCCGCTGACTGTACGCGGTGCTTTAGTGGGACCGGCTTTAGCCGGGAAGAGGCCCGTGTGTTCGCTCGAGATTTAGCGGTGTCACAACTGACGCCTTCCCGGCTGAAGCCGGTCCTACATTGAGGGCTCAGCGGCAATCCCACCGGATGCACCCAGAGCCAAATGGGCTCAGCGGCAATCCCACCGGATGCATCCGGCGCAAAATGGGCCAGGCCCAATCCCGCTGACTGTACGCGGCGCTTTAGTGGGACCGGCTTTAGCCGGGAAGAGGCCCGTATGTTCGATCGAGATTAGCGGTGTGACACCTGACGCCTTCCCGGCTGAAGCCGGTCCCACATTAAAGGCTCAGTGGCGATTCTACCGGATGCACCCAAAGCCAAACGGGCTCAGCGGCAATCCCACCGGATGCACCCAGAGCCAAATGGGCTCAGCGGCAATCCCGCTGGATGCACCCAGAGCAAAGTGGGCTCAGCGGCAATCCCACCGGATGCACCCGGCGCAAAATGGGTCCAGCCCCAATCCCGCTGACTGTACGCGGTGCTTTAGTGGGACCGGCTTTAGCCGGGAAGAGGCCCGTGTGTTCGCTCCAGATTCAGCGGTTTGGCAGCTGACGCCTTCCCGGCTGAAGCCGGTCCCACATTGAGGGCTCAGCGGCGATTCTACCGGATGCACCCAAAGCCAAATGGGCTCAGCGGCAATCCCACCGAATGCACCCGGCGCAAAATGGGTCCAGCGGCAATCCCGCTGGATGCACGCGATGTGGTCCAGGCCCAATCCCGCTGACTGCACCCGCCGCATTAGTAGGACCGGCTTTAGCCGGGAAGAGGCCCGTGTGTTCGCTCGAGATTTAGCAGTGTGACCACTGACGCCTTCCCGGCTGAAGCCGGTCCCACATTAAAGGCTCAGTGGCGATTCTACCGGATGCACCCAAAGCCAAATGGGCTCAGCGGCAATCCCACCGGATGCACCCGGCCGAAAATGGGTCCAGGCCCAATCCCGCTGAGTGCACGCGATGCTTTAGTGGGACCGGCTTTAGCCGGGAATAGGCCCGTATGTTCGATCGAGATTAGCGGTGTGACACCTGACGCCTTCCCGGCTGAAGCCGGTCGCACATTAAAGGCTCAGCGGCGATCCCGCTGACTGAACGCGATGCTTTAGTAGGACCGGCTTCAGCCGGGAAGCGGTCGTTGCGACAACAAGATATTCACAACACCCGGACCTATTTTTGACAATCACCGCCCTACCATCCCGCCACTGTCGCAAGCGTGGAATCATTTATATGCTGGTTGTTGAAGACCTGGTGCTGGATACCGGAAAGTACCGGGCATTTCGTGCCGACAAACACTTGAAACTCAACCCGACCAACATCGACATACTGGCGTTGCTGATGTTGAAAAGTCCCGGCATTGTCAGCAAAGAAGAGATCGCAGAAATGCTCTGGGGCGAACACGGCGCCGACAAAAGTGCTGGCCTCGGGACGCGGGTGCATCAGATCAGAAAAGTGGTCGATGACGGCTTTGCGTTTCCGCTGGTTCATACCGTGTATGGCGTCGGCTATCAACTTCGTAAATAGCGGCAAACACCGCCCTTCGCTTCACTGACCTCCCGTCATCGCCAGTTGCTTCCAGTCCTCGGGATTCAGCACGCCTCTAATAACGGGCCGACTGCGTTTATCCAGCGAGATAAATACCGCACTGCTGTATTCGCTGGTGTCGGCATTGGGATAACCCTGCTGACGTTCGATCTGGCCTATGCATTCGCTGTGAGTCACCAACACCAGATTACGCTGAGACGCCTTGTGGGCCATGACCTGCCCAAGGTTCATCTTCTCGCAATCAAACAGCCAATCCTGGGACGCGACCGGATGGCCGAACAAGGCTGCGGCGGTTTGTGCGGTGCGCGTGGAGGGGCTGGTGAGGACATCGGTCTGGCTCAAGCCCAACTGGCTGATTGAACGTCCGACGTCGGCAGACACTTGGCTGCCGTTGCGGGTGATCCCGTCTTTCGGCCCGAGGCATTCATTGTCCGAGCGGTCGCAGCGCTCGCCGTGACGCACCAGCACAACCACCTCGCCTTTCTTCCAGCTTTCATAGAGGCCCGCCCTGCTCATGTTTTCGCCGCTGGCGAGTTCAATCGGCGAACGCGGCCAATAGGTGTAGCCCGTCAGCAGTAGAAGCAACACGGCGATAGCGCCGGTGCTCAGCAACACCCTTAGCGTATGGCGGTGTCCAGGTAATCGCCTCGCCACAGGCGCGGACGGAGTATCAAAGTGGTCTTGCATCATGTTGCTCCGACTATTAGCCCATCGCTGAACGGGCGTCTGTGTCTTGGGATAGCAACAAGCGTAAACAGCGATGCATTGTTATTCGGTGAATGGCACGTGAAAAAAAAGTGCTCGTTAATGCCGTTCATCGCGCTAGCTCAACAGCTGTTCATAAACATTCCAGCGATAGTGACTTACTTCGACAAACAGCCAAGTGCTTCATACCTTGAATAGAGTTTTCACATTGCCTTCACCGCCGCTTGACCTCCGTTCGTCTAGTTTTCATGGGTCGGCAACGGCTCGGCAAAGTTGATCATTTACGTCTATCGGGACACGCCAACGTGCGAAGCGAACCATTGAGATTTTTCGCCTGGAACCTGGGTTTGCCGCTCGCGATTGCGCTGGCGATATTTGCGGTCTTCGACCTCACTTCGCTGGACGAGATCATCAGCAACTGGCTGTACTACCCAAACCACGAATTCCCGTTTGGCCACAATCGCCTGTTTGAGAACCTGACCCACCGCTGGCCGCGGATCATTCCCGACCTCACCGGAGAAGCCGCGATCATCGGCTCGATCCTGTCGTTCATTTGGCCGCTGATGAAACCGGGGAAGCACGACCGCCTTCTGCGTTTGCTGGAAGCGCTGCGCATCGCCCCGCTGCTGCGCTTTACCGCTCGTTATCGCCGGGACTTTCTGTTCATCGTCGTGTCGTTCGCGGTGATCACCGGCATGATCCACTTCTTCAAAAGCCACACCAGCATCTACTGCCCGGTGGAAACCACGCTGTATGGCGGGACGATGGAGAAGAAGGAGTGGTTCGAGAACTTCAGCCTCTTCCATGAGGCCGGGCCGGGGCGCTGCTGGCCGGGCGGACATGCATCGGGCGGCTTCACGATGGTGGCGCTGTACTTCGTCGCGCGACGTCATCAATGGCGTCATGCCCGGGCGATTCTCTATGCATCGACGCTGCTGGGCGCGATTTACGGCACCACGCGTGTCTTGCAGGGCTGGCATTTCATGTCGCACACGTTCTGGGCCGGGGTGATCGTGTGGATCAGCGCGCTGCTCACCGCCCTGGCCTTTTATGGCTGGCGGCGGCTTGCGTCGCCGGCTGTGCAGGCACCCGGCTCAGCGCCGCCTGCGCCGGAACAAGCGCTGTCAGGACTCGGCTGAGTCGCCAGCCCAGAGCCGGCGCACCTGCGGATCAGCCTTCCCGCGGGCGATCCAGTCGCACAGCTGCGCCGCCGGCATCGGTTCGGCGATGCCGAAGCCCTGGGCGATCTCGCAGCCCATTTGCAGCAACCGGATCGCCTGCGCAGGGCTGTTGACACCCTCGGCGATCACTTCCTGACCGAACGCGGTGGCCAGGCCGATAATCGCCTGCAGGATCGAGATGTCCCCGGGGGCATCGAGCATGCCGTGAATAAACGTCTGGTCGATCTTCAACTGCGCCACCGGCAGTCGTTTCAGGTAACTCAGGGACGAATAACCGGTTCCGAAATCATCCAGCGCAAAACGCACCCCCAGTTGTTCGCATTTGAGCAGCGTGCTGGACACGCCCTCGACGCGGATGATGCCCGCTGCGCGTCAGGCCGGCAATGCACGCGGCAAGCGCCGCTCGTGATTTGAGTCCAGCCGCCCGGCGGTGGATATAACTGTCACACAGGCGCGAGCATTGCTGTCACACTGGCGCCGCCCGGATGGTGGCTCGGTGCTATGCCTTGTTAAACTGCTTGGCTGGCACGCGCCGCCGTTCATCCAGGGGCGCACATCCCATCCCCCGTCTCAAGTCCCCTATATGTTGAATTCCAGCGTCGAGATGTCGCCCATGAAGTCGGAAAACGTACAAACCGGCCCGCTGGATTTTCTCCTTGGAGGGGGTGAAATGGGGCAGCTGATCCGGGCGTTTGACTGGGCGTCGACGTCCCTGGGCGAGCCTGCGCACTGGCCGCAGTCGCTGCGATCGGCTATCAGCATTTGCCTGCATTCCAGCTTCCCGACGGCCATCTATTGGGGCGACGATTTCTGCCTGCTGTACAACGACGCCTGGGCGCCCATTCCAGCGGAACGGCATCCTGCGGTGCTGGGGCGGCCGGCACGTGAGGTCTGGCCGATCATCTGGGGCGTCGTCGGCCCGCAGCTTGAAGCGGCGGTTCGGGATGGCGAAGGCTTTTCGGCGTTTGATCAACCGCTGATGATGGAGCGCGGCGGGACCCTGCAAGAGACGTGGTGGAACTACAGCTTCACGCCGATTCGCGGCGAGAACGGGCGCATCGCCGGCGTGCTCAACCAGGGTCACGAAGTCACCGACCGAATTCTCTCGGAGCAGCGCAAGGCGTCGGAACTCGTCCGTCAGCGCAAAATGTTCGAGCAGGCGCCCGGTTTCATCACCGTGCTCCACGGCCCCGAACACCGCTTCGAATTCGTCAATCAGTCCTACATCCGGCTGTTCGGTGAGCGCGATTACGTTGGCAAGACCATTTACGAGGCGTTCCCGGAGCTGGGCGGTCAAGGCTTTTACGAGTGGCTCGATGCGGTCTACACCACCGGCGAGCGGCTGGTGCAGCAGCGCACGCCGATCCAGCTCAGCCATCCCGATGCGCCCTGCGAAGTGCGCTATCTGGATTTCATCTACGAACCGCTGCTGGATGATTCGGGCCAGATCACCGGGATTTTCTGCGAAGGCTACGACGTCACCGAGGCGCACCTG
>NZ_DASVUM010000271.1:0-34727 GCF_036387035.1 Pseudomonas sp.
TGACGGGCTGCTGGACGTGAGCATTTTGCCGGCGCCTCAGGAAGTGGTCGGCACCTTGAGGAGCCTGCTTGAAGGCGGCCTGGGTCTGGACAACATGTTCGTCCGCGCGCGCTTGCCGTGGGTGGAGCTCAAATCGGCGCAAGGGCTGACGATCAACCTTGACGGCGAGCCGCTCAGCGGCGAGGCAACGCGTTTCGAGGCGCGAGCGGGAGCACTGCGCGTGCACCTGCCATCGCATTCGCCGTTGCTGGGGCAAACGCGGCAAATCGGCTGATTCGATCAAACACCGGCAGAGCCTTATTAAGCGCTGAAGCGGAACATCGACGGGCATTGATCATTGAAGTTAACGGCCCGCTTAATCGGCTTTGCAAGTCTGGAACGCAAGTGCCAGTTGTTTTGATATGAGCCCCCCTGCGTTCATCAGCCTTCGCGCTGCTCGGAACACTCGGGGGCGAGCACGTCGCGATGTTCGGTTTTGATAGACCAGCCCGGGACGACACCGACGTTGTCTTCCAGTTTGCCGAGCCCGCAATGACTGGCGAACGCGTCCAGCAGCCCGCGCTGTTCGCTGTCGTCGAGCGCCAGCGATCCGGTGTGCGGGTCGATGAGCTCAAGCTGCCAGGCCATCAGCACGAAGCAGTGTTTGAGCGCGGGCAATGCCTTGGGCTGCAACTTGCCGGCAGCGCCGGCGAAGTACAGCAGGTAACGCAATTGCCGGGCGAAGTCCCAGATCCTTTCAACGCCATGGGTGTGCGCCTTGCCCGCGAGTTGTTGCAATGTGGTGAGCAAACATTCCATCGCGTCACCGTCATCGCTGATCAATTCCAGGTGACTGAGGCAATCATCGGCGCGGCACATAAGTGTCTGGGTATCGCTGAGAAACGCTGCGTGCAGCTGCCGCCATTCATTGCCATTCAGCATGTGCCATCTCCACTCTTTTCAAGTTGCGATGTCGGGTCGCGTGGGGCGAGTGGCCCAAGTTAATGTTGAAGGCCCCTAAAAGTATGTAGGGCGTTTCTGATTGTCTCGCCTCGTCGGGCAGGAAAGCGGGCGCACGCGCCGCCTCGCCTGATTCCATACAACGACAAGATGGCCCCACAGTAAGGGCTATTGCAGAGGCGTAACATCAGGTTTGCCCCGATTGCGCTTAGGGATTATCCCTACGGGCAGCTGAGCTGCTGCCGATGCCGCCTGTCTGATTGAGTACATGAGCATCCGCCGTTCGCCGGTCTGCCGGGCGAAGGATGTGCCCATAGCTCCTCCATGATGCTAATGTGACATCACTTGTCCGATGCCTGTCTTTATCCCATTAAGGTCTGTCATGGCGCTGCCGATACAGGGTAGGCGGACTTACTTGAACCCTGCTCCAGGAGCAACAGATGGCTGGCATTCTCGACACAGTAGACCAACGTACACAGCTGGTAGGTGAGAACCGCCTGGAAATCCTCATGTTCCGCCTGGCCGGCCGACAGTTGTTCGCGATCAACGTATTCAAGGTGCAGGAAGTCCTGCAACTGCCCAAGCTGACATTGATGCCTCAGCGTCATCCGTTCGTGTGCGGCGTGGTCAACCTGCGCGGCCAGACCCTGCCGGTGATCGACTTGTCCCAGGCCATCGGCATGCGTCCGCTGGTGCCGGGGCCTTCGAGCACCATCATCGTAACCGAATACAACCGCTCGGTTCAGGCGTTTCTGGTGGGCGGCGTCGACCGCATCGTCAACATGAACTGGGAGGCGATTCTGCCGCCGCCGACCAGTGCCGGGCGTCAGCACTACCTGACCGCCATCAGCAAGGTCGACGACCAGTTGGTGGAGATCATCGACGTGGAGAAAGTCCTCGCCGAGATCGTGCCCTACAGCGCCAAAGTGTCCCGCGACAAGCTCGACGATCCGGTCCTGTCGCGTGCCCATGGTCGCGAAATATTGCTGGTGGACGACTCCAACGTAGCGCTTTCGCAGTTGCGTGACACGCTGGGTCAGCTCGGCGTGAAAATGCACGTCGCCCGCGACGGTTTGAAAGCCTTGAACATGCTCAAGGGCTGGGCCGACACCGGCGAGGTCATGACTGACAAGCTGCTGATGGTCTTCACCGACGCCGAAATGCCGGAAATGGACGGCTACCGCCTGACCACGGAGATCCGTAACGACCCGCGCCTGCGCGGCCTGTACGTCGTGCTGCACACGTCGCTTTCCGGCAGCTTCAACGAATCCATGGTGAAAAAGGTCGGCTGCGATAACTTCCTTTCCAAATTCCAGCCGGACAAGCTGGTCGACGTGGTCCGCGAGCGGCTCATGCTCGACAACTGATCCGGTCCTGTTTCAAGCCCCTTGCTGTATGGAGGGGCTTTTTTGCATCTGTACCGCTTGGTCTGCTGACGTCTCGTATAGAGTGGTGTCTTTCCGCTTCGGCATAAGGACGCGTACATGCTTCACCTCAGCGCACTGTATCGGTACCCCCTCAAATCCTGCATGGCCGAGCCCTTGCAGCAGGCCGCTTTCGACGAACTCGGCATGACCGGGGACCGACGCTGGATGCTCGTCGATGAAGGCAGCGGGCGCTTCTACACCCAGCGTGTTCTGCCGCAGATGTCGCAGTTATCCGTCCTCTGGAATGGCGATGGCGTGACCTTGTCGGCGCCTGGGCTGGGCAGTCTGGATGTGAGGGTTCCGCTGGACAGCGAAGAGACGCTGCGCGGCGTCACCCTCTGGCGCGACAGTTTCCGCGTGCCGGACGCCGGGGAAGAAGCAGCACGCTGGGTCAGCGCCCTGGTGGGCAAGCCGACGCGGCTGGTGCACGTGCCTGCAGCCCGCGCGCGGTGGTTGCCGTCCGGTTACGGGACGGTGGAGGACCGGGTCGGATTCGCTGACGGTTTTCCGCTGTTACTGATCGGGCAGTCATCGCTGGATGACGTCTCGCAGAAGGTCGGGCGTCCGATGGAAATGTTGCGGTTTCGTCCGAACCTCGTGGTCTCGGGATCAGAAGCGTTTGCCGAGGATGGCTGGAAACGGATCCGCATCGGCGACCTGCACATGCGCGTGTTGACCCCATGCTCGCGCTGCATCATGACGACCATCGACCCGGCAACGGGCGAACGCAGTGCTGACCGTGAACCGATGACGACGCTGAAGACGTATCGAGAGCGGGAAGGGAATGTCTGGTTCGGGCAGAACGTGGTGGCTGACGGGGCGGGGGTGGTTGAGGTGGGAATGGAAGTTGAGGTGCTGGAGTAGTTTAGCGCACGGTCTTATGACTTTCCGGTTAAAGCCAGTCCCCCTGGCTGAATGCAGCTCCCCTGTAGGAGCCGGCTTGCTGGCGAACGCGTTGAGTCAGGCGCTGCACTAGCCAATATTTAACCGGGTTCGCCAGCAAGCCGGCTCCTACAGGTGCGTCTGGCCCGCGATTGCGCGGTGCTGCGGGATGATCGCATACACGCCACCGCGCCCGCGGCTGAAACAGACCCCGTTAAATATCAGCAGTCCTTACAAGTCATCAAAAAACCGTTCATGCCAATCCACCAGCGGCTGCGGTGAGTTGAGCTTCTGGCCATAGATCACCGCATACGACAGCACGTTCTGCACATACTGCCGGGTTTCGTCGAACGGAATGCTCTCGACCCAGACGTCGAAGGCCAGGTGATTGGCGCCCCTGAGCCACTGACGGACACGTCCCGGGCCTGCGTTGTACGCCGCCGAGGCGAGTACTCGGTTGCCGTTGAATTGCGCATGGACCTGGCTGAGGTAGGCGGCACCGAGCTGGATGTTTTTGTCCGGGTCGAGCACCTGCGCGGGGGACGCCAACGGGATGCTGAATTTCCGTGCGGTTTCTTTGGCGGTCGCGGGCATCAGCTGCATGAGTCCGCTGGCGCCCACGCCGGAGCGGGCGTCGTCCATGAAAGCGCTTTCCTGGCGCGTGATCGCGAACACCCAGCTTGAATGCAACCCGCGCACCTGTGCCTCGCGCACCAGCGTGTCGCGGTGGGCCATCGGGAAACGGATGTCCAGATCGTCCCAGTACTGCGCCTGGCTGATGGTGCGAATGGCCGGGAAGTACCAGTGCATGTCGTACGCCAGCTTGGCCTGGGCAACCATTTCGTCGCGGCTGAAACGACGGGTAACGTGGTACCACTCGCGACGCCCGTCGACGATCTGCCCACGGTCATAAAACTCCAGCGCGCGGCGCACGCCCGGCGTGTTGCGCACCTTGGTGATGATCGCCTGACTCAGCACCAGCGGCTTGTTATTGAGCATGTACGGCGTCTGGGTGCGGTCGGCGGCCAGGAAGCCATAGAAATCGCGTTCCTTGGCAACCCCTTTGTACAGCCCCGGCAGCAGCGGGCTGTTGGGCTGGGCCAGTTCGAGCGAACGGGCCTGCCAGTAACGCCAGCGGTTGGTGGTGGCGAGGTCCTGGGGCAGGCGACGCGTCAGTTCGTAGGCATCGCTCCAGCGACCCAGTCGCAGCAACAGGCGCAGGCGCCACTCGGTGACGGTGTTGTCACGCAGGTCAGGGTCGTATTTGGTCATGACCTCGAGGGCCCGGCCGTCGTAACTGCGGGCAAGGGTCAGGCCGATTTCCTTGGCGATCTGGACCTGCTCTTCATGGGAAAAATGCAGCATCGGCGCGTAGCTGTCGAGCAGCTCCATGGCCCGCTGCGGGTCCTGTTTGGCAAGGCGCCGCAGGCCCAGACCCACCACATCGGACATGGCCTCGTCGGCCGGCATGAACTGGCCCTGGTTGTTGACCATCTCGGGCTTCTGCGCCACGGCGATCAGCAAGCGGCCTTGCGGCGCAAGGGTGGTCATGCTGTTGACCAGTTGATTGGCCAGCGCGTAGTTGCGCATCTGGGCGGCGAGCTTGGCGCGCTGCCAGCGTTTCTGCTCGGTCAACTGACCTTCAACCGCCCACTGGGTGAAAAACGTATCGCAGGCCGCAGGCAGCGTCTTGCCGGTCATCCAGGTTTTCTCGGCGTTGGCGTAGCCCTCCGAGCGCTGGTTGTGGCTGAGCTGGTAGGAGCCATAAAGGCAGTCGAGCTCGACGAAATTAAGCTTGGGATCGTAATACTTGACGAAGGGCTGCCAGTCACCGCGTGACGCCAACAGCCGCAGCCAGCGCAGCTTCATGTAATTGGCTTGCGGCAGGTCGCCGTGCTCGGCGAAGAACTTCTCGACTTCCTCGTTGCTCGCGCTGTTCAGGCGTGCCGTGAGTTCGTCATAGGCCAGGTACGGCTCGAGGGGGTAATCCGCCAGTGCTGCGGCATAGGTGCGATAGGGGCCACCGTCGCCCTTGGCGAGGGCCCGTTTGGCTTCATCGTAATATTGACGCTGGGTGGTGAGATCGACCGCTTGGACAGACTGGGCAGCGGTGGCCGACAGAAGCAGGCAGGACAAAAGGCTGAAGAAACGACTGCGCATGAGACTTCCGAGCAGATGCATCGTGAAAAGTGCGGCTAGCTTAGCCTGTTGCCCCCGCAGGTTGAAGCGCCGCCTCGCCCGTTGTGATAGATGGAAACAAAGCCAGGCACGCAATCAGCCTGCACCGGGTCCGGACGACGTCCTGTCATCGATTAGCCACCCCTCTGCCGGGCGATCTCAGGTAGAATGCGCCCCCGGTTTTTGGAGAAGCTCATGACCCTGCTCAAATTCAGCGATGTGTCCCTTGCGTTCGGCGCCATGCCGTTGTTGGACAAGGTGTCCTGGCAGATCGCCCGTGGTGAGCGGGTCTGCATCATCGGTCGCAACGGCACCGGCAAGTCCAGCATGTTGAAGCTGGTCAAGGGCATCCAGATGCCCGACGACGGTAATGTCTGGCGCGCGCCGGGCCTGAAGATCGGCGAACTGCCCCAGGAGTTGCCGGTCGCCGATGGCCGTACGGTGTTCGACGTCGTCGCCGAAGGCCTTGACGGCGTGGGCGAGCTGCTCGCCCAGTACCACCATCTGAGCCAGAACATCGTCACTGCCGAAGACCTCGACAAGCTGATGCACGTGCAGTCGGACCTCGAAGCCCGTGACGGCTGGCGCCTGCAGCAGTTGGTCGACAGCACCCTCAGCCGTCTGCAGCTGCCTGCCGACAAGACCCTCGCCGAACTCTCCGGCGGCTGGCGTCGCCGGGTGCTCCTCGCCCAGGCGCTGGTTTCCGAGCCTGACCTGCTGATGCTCGACGAACCGACCAACCACCTGGACATCGGCGCGATCGCCTGGCTTGAAGAAGCGTTGAAGGAATTCCAGGGCGCGGTGTTGTTCATCACTCACGACCGTTCATTCTTGCAGAACCTTGCCACGCGCATTCTTGAGCTCGACCGTGGCGGCCTGATCGACTGGAACGGCGACTACGCCAGCTTCCTGGTGCACAAGGAAGCCATGCTGGCGGCCGAAGAAACCGCCAACGCGCTGTTCGACAAGCGCCTGGCCCAGGAAGAAGTGTGGATCCGTCAGGGCATCAAGGCCCGTCGTACCCGTAACGAAGGTCGCGTACGCGCCCTGAAGGCGTTGCGCGTTGAACGCAGCGATCGCCGTGAACGCACCGGCAAGGCCAACATCCAGCTCGACACGGCGGACAAATCCGGCAAGCAGGTCATGGTGCTCGATAACGTCAGCTTCGCTCACCCGGGTGGCCCGATGCTGATCAAGGACTTCTCCATGGTTCTGCAGCGCGAGGACCGCATCGGTCTGCTCGGCGCCAACGGTACCGGCAAAACCACGCTGCTCAAGCTGATGCTGGACAACCTTCAGCCCACCAGCGGCAAGGTGGAAGTCGGCACCCGTCTGGACGTCGCCTACTTCGACCAGCTGCGTCACCAGCTCGATCTGGAAAAGACCGTGATCGACAACGTGGCCGAAGGCCGCGATTTCATCGACATCGACGGCCAAAGCCGCCATGTCCTCAGCTACCTGGGCGATTTCCTGTTCAGCCCGCAGCGGGCTCGCACGCCGGTCAAGGCGTTGTCGGGCGGTGAGCGCGCGCGGCTGCTGCTGGCGAAACTGTTCAGCAAGCCGGCCAACCTGCTGGTGCTCGACGAACCGACCAACGATCTGGACGTCGAGACCCTCGAGTTGCTTGAAGAAGTGCTGTTGACCTTCAAGGGCACCGTGTTGATGGTCAGCCACGACCGGGCATTCCTCGACAACGTCGTTACCAGCACCCTGGTGTTCGAAGGCGAGGGCAAGGTTCGCGAATTCGTCGGCGGTTATCAGGACTGGATTCGTCAGGGCGGCTCGCCGCGTCTGCTGGGCGTCACTGACAGCAAATCCGGCAAGTCCGAGCTGGCCACTGCCGTGGTGCAGGCGGCGCCCGTTGCCGCCGCAGAAATGCCGGTCGCCAAGAAGAAGCTCAGCTACAAGCTGCAACGTGAGCTGGAAGCCCTGCCTGCGCAGAT
The DNA here is from genome assembly GCF_036387035.1 of Pseudomonas sp. Lineage (GTDB taxonomy): Bacteria > Pseudomonadota > Gammaproteobacteria > Pseudomonadales > Pseudomonadaceae > Aquipseudomonas. The sequence goes on from NZ_DASVUM010000271.1 coordinate 7,370, forward strand.
CGACAGCGTCGAAGCACAAATGGCTGCCCTCAGCGCTGAAATGGCCGAGGCCGGCTTTTATCAGCGTCCTGCCGAGCAGACCACTGCCGTGATGGCCCAGCTGGAAAGCCTGCAAGGCGAGCTTGACGCGCTGCTTGAGCGTTGGGCCGAGCTGGATGAGTGATCGGTAGCGTTTTGTAACTATCGACCGCAATAAAAAAGCCCGGTCCTCTTTCAGGGGCCGGGCTTTTGTTTGCGAGGCTGGATCAGTCGACGCGCTTGACCAGTCGCACGGCCAGCACGTCACACGGCGCGCCGTGCAGCACGTCATTGGCAGTCGAACCGAGCAGCAGCGACAGGCCATGACGGCCGTGGCTGCCGACAACGATCAGGTCAACCCGGTGCTCCTTCGCCAGGTTGTGGATCTCCTGCCGTGGCTGGCCGTAGGTCAGATGACTGTCGCCGGTTTTTACGTCAGGGTATTTCAGTTTCAGCGCTTCCAGTTTTTCCTTGGCTTGATCGAACTGCTGTTGCTGCAGCTGCGACAGGTCCATGGGGACATCACCGCCGAAGGCCATGGCCATGGGTTCGACGATGTGTACCAGCGAAAGCTTGGAGCCACCAGCCAGGGCCAGCGCCATGGCTTTTTTGATGACCGGATCGCACTCTTCAGTGAGGTCCACGGCTACCAGGATATGTTCATAGGACATGGGGTGTTCCTTCTGAGGTTTGCGATGGTATTGATTATGGCTCTTTTCACGCGCCTCTGGCACGCCGATGTGGTCCGTTTGCCGCTACCCGCGGCGGGGGGCATACAGATATGACGGTGTGGATAGTTCTGTCAATCATTGCGGTGGTTTTAAGTCCTCTGGTCTGGTTGCGCCCCTCGCGCGCGCAGAGCGGAAGAATGGCCATGCGCATGCAGGCGAGGCGCATGGGCCTGGCCATGCAGCTGATCCCCCAGGAGTGGCCGCACTGGCTGCCCACCGAGCCGCCGAGTCCTTGCCCGCAGTATCACCGGCCGCGTACCGCGCGCGAGCCTGATGCGTGGGTGTATTGGCAGACGGAGCCGGGCGTGTGGGTCAACCAATGGCGCGAGCCGTGTGAGGATCCACGCTTGCTCGAGCAGTTCATGACGCTGCCGGCCGATGTCTACAAAGTCGAGGCGGGCAAACAGCTGATCGCGGTGTACTGGGCCGAGCGCGGCGAGCCCGAAGTCTTGCAGCGGCTTGCAGCCGTGCTGAAGGCCCTCGCGTAACCCCGCCGGTGCCCGAATCGCGCGCATTAAAAAGCCCGATAACAACATCGGGCCGGGGTTGGCCAGGCAGGCCGTAATTCATGTGCGATGCGGCGGGCCGCCGCGACGGTGGTCAACGTGGCAGTGAACCGTCGTTCCGATGACCCGTCTTGATGCGCCGTGCGCTGAATGTAGACCTTAATGGTGCATTTGTCTGCCGTGGGCCCACTTTTTATTCCTTCCCTGTATGCGGTTCCCGGCGAACACGATTATTCCGTCTACGTTTAGCGTCGGGCGATCATCGCCTTGAATGGCCGTCTATCAGGCGCGCTTTTTACCTGCGATTTGCCGGTTTTGCCCGCTGTCTGCCGAATTGACAATTGCGGGAATATGGCAGAAGGTAGCCGCACCCAAATCAAACGGGCGTATGAATTGAGCGTTTGCCGCAAGAACGTTCCTACAGACGCTCGAATCGCGTCGCCGGGGTGACTGGTGTCTGGTGTTTCGGCTCGATGGCAACGTCGTGCACTGCGCCGGATCTCAGCGTCTGACGCGTATTGTTCAGCTTCCATATCGTGGAGATCAGTTGATGATTTACGAAGGTAAAGCCATCACGGTTAAGGCTCTTGAAAGTGGCATCGTCGAATTGCAGTTCGACCTCAAGGGTGAGTCCGTCAACAAGTTCAATCGTCTCACCCTCAACGACCTGAGTCAGGCCATCGAAGCCATCAAGGCCGACAGCTCGATCAAGGGCGTCATCGTTACCAGCGGCAAGGACGTGTTCATCGTCGGCGCCGACATCACCGAATTCGTCGATAACTTCAAGCTGCCGGACGCGGAACTCGTCGCCGGCAACCTCGAAGCCAACAAGATCTTCAGTGCGTTCGAAGACCTCAACGTGCCTACCCTCGCTGCCATCAACGGCATCGCGCTGGGCGGCGGTCTGGAAATGTGCCTGGCCGCGGACTTCCGCGTGATGTCCGCCACCGCCAAAGTCGGCTTGCCAGAAGTCAAACTGGGCATCTACCCGGGCTTCGGCGGTACGGTCCGTTTGCCACGCCTGATCGGCGTCGACAATGCGGTCGAGTGGATCGCCTCGGGCAAGGACAACAGCGCCGAAGACGCACTGAAAGTGGGCGCCGTCGATGCTGTCGTCGCTCCGGGCAAACTGCAGGAAGCCGCTCTGGACCTGATCAAGCGCGCCATTTCGGGCGAGTTCGATTTCAAGGCCAGGCGTCAGCCGAAGCTGGACAAGCTCAAGCTCAACGCCATCGAGCAAATGATGGCGTTCGAAACCGCCAAGGGTTTTGTGGCAGGCCAGGCCGGCCCGAACTACCCGGCACCGGTCGAAGCGATCAAAACCATCCAGAAAGCCGCCAATTTCGGTCGCGATAAAGCGCTGGAAGTGGAAGCGGCCGGTTTCGTGAAAATGGCCAAGACCTCGGCCGCCGCGAGCCTGATCGGTCTGTTCCTCAATGACCAGGAGCTGAAAAAGAAGGCCAAGGTCTACGACGAAGTCGCCAAGGACGTGAAGCAGGCGGCCGTGCTGGGCGCCGGCATCATGGGCGGTGGCATCGCCTATCAGTCGGCGGTCAAAGGCACGCCGATCCTGATGAAGGACATCCGCGAGGAGGCCATCGCGCTGGGCCTGGGCGAAGCGTCGAAGCTGCTGGGCAAGCGCGTTGAAAAAGGCCGCCTGACCACCGCAAAAATGGCCGAAGCACTCAATGCGATCCGACCTACGCTGTCCTACGGCGATTTTGGCACCGTCGACCTTGTTGTCGAAGCGGTTGTCGAAAACCCGAAGGTCAAGCAGGCGGTATTGGCCGAGGTCGAAGGGCAGGTGGGTGAAGACACCATTCTGGCTTCCAACACATCGACGATCTCCATCAGCTTGCTGGCCAAAGCCCTCAAGCGTCCGGAGAACTTCGTCGGCATGCACTTCTTCAACCCGGTGCACATGATGCCGCTGGTTGAAGTCATTCGCGGCGAGAAGTCCAGCGAAGTCGCCGTTGCGACCACCGTGGCCTACGCCAAGAAGATGGGCAAGAACCCGATCGTGGTCAACGACTGCCCGGGCTTTTTGGTCAACCGCATTCTGTTCCCGTACTTCGGCGGCTTCGCCAAGCTGGTCAGCGCCGGTGTGGATTTCGTGCGCATCGACAAAGTGATGGAAAAATTCGGCTGGCCCATGGGCCCGGCGTACCTGATGGACGTGGTCGGCATCGACACCGGCCACCATGGCCGCGATGTCATGGCTGAAGGTTTCCCGGACCGCATGAAAGACGATCGCCGCACGGCTGTCGACGCGCTGTACGACGCCAATCGCCTTGGCCAGAAGAACGGCAAGGGTTTCTACGTCTACGAGACCGACAAGCAGGGCAAGCCGAAGAAAGTGGTCGACGCTTCCGTGCTGGAAGTGCTCAAGCCGGTGATCTACGAGCAGCGTGAAGTCAGCGACGAGGACATCATCAACTGGATGATGATTCCGCTGTGCCTGGAGACGGTGCGTTGCCTGGAAGACGGCATTGTCGACACCGCCGCCGAGGCCGACATGGGCCTGATCTACGGCATCGGTTTCCCTCCGTTCCGAGGCGGTGCGCTGCGTTACATCGACTCGATCGGTGTCGCTGAATTCGTTGCCCTGGCTGACCAATACGCTGATCTGGGCGCTCTGTACCACCCCACTGCGAAGCTGCGTGAAATGGCCAAAACCGGCCAACGCTTCTTCGGCTAAGTGCCCAACGAACAGGTGAAGATATGAGCTTGAATCCGAGAGACGTCGTGATCGTCGACTTCGGTCGCACACCGATGGGCCGCTCCAAGGGTGGCATGCACCGCAATACCCGCGCCGAAGACATGTCGGCGCACCTGATCAGCAAATTGCTCGAGCGCAACAACAAGGTCGACCCGGCGGAAGTCGAGGACGTCATCTGGGGCTGCGTCAACCAGACCCTGGAGCAGGGCTGGAACATCGCGCGCATGGCGTCGCTGATGACGCAGATCCCGCACACCTCGGCCGCGCAGACGGTCAGCCGTCTGTGTGGATCGTCCATGAGTGCCTTGCACACGGCGGCGCAGGCCATCATGAGCAACAACGGTGACGTCTTTGTCATCGGCGGTGTCGAGCACATGGGCCACGTCGGCATGATGCACGGTGTAGACCCTAACCCGCACATGTCGCTATACGCCGCAAAAGCCTCCGGCATGATGGGCCTGACTGCCGAAATGCTGGGCAAGATGCACGGCATCACCCGTGAAGCGCAGGATGCTTTCGGTGTGCGCTCGCACCGACTGGCCCATCAGGCCACGCTGGAAGGGAAGTTCAAGGACGAGATCATCCCGATGCAGGGCTATGATGAGAACGGCTTCCTGAAGATGTTTGACTTCGACGAGACCATTCGTCCGGAGACGACGCTGGAAAGCCTCGCAGCTCTCAAGCCTGCGTTCAACCCGAAAGGCGGTACGGTTACGGCCGGCACATCGTCGCAGATCACTGACGGCGCCTCCTGCATGATCGTCATGTCCGGCCAGCGTGCCATGGACCTCGGCATCCAGCCGCTGGCGGTGATCCGCTCGATGGCGGTGGCCGGTGTCGACCCGGCTATCATGGGCTACGGACCGGTTCCGGCGACCCAGAAAGCACTCAAGCGCGCAGGGCTGAGCATCGCCGATATCGACTACTTCGAGCTCAACGAAGCGTTCGCTGCACAAGCTTTGCCGGTGCTGAAAGATTTGAAAGTGCTCGACAAGATGGACCAGAAGGTTAACCTGCACGGCGGCGCCATTGCCTTGGGGCACCCTTTCGGTTGCTCGGGGGCGCGGATTTCCGGCACCTTGCTCAACGTGATGAAGCAGAATGGCGGCACCCTCGGTGTTGCCACCATGTGCATCGGTCTGGGTCAGGGCATTACCACCGTGTTCGAACGCGTCTAAACGGTGTCATTGTGCGAGCCGGGGCCAGGTGCCCCGGCTTTTGTTTTTTTCAGAAATGTATTTTCGACACTTTTTTTCTGGTCACACCGAGGTCTCAACCCATGCCGTTACAGCCAGGTCTCTACCGTCACTATAAAGGCCCCGAATACCGTGTTTTCGGTGTCGCGCGGCACTCGGAGACTGATGAAGAAGTGGTCTTTTATCAGGCGTTGTATGGCGAATACGGCCTGTGGGTGCGCCCTTTGAGCATGTTTCTACAGTCAGTTGAGGTTGACGGCGAGCACGTGCCGCGCTTTGCTCTGGTTCAGGCCGAACCGGGTCTTTTTACCCGGCCTTGAGGCGTGACCTTGCAGTAGCCATTGCTTGACCTCACCTTTCAGCCACTATATATAGCGGGGCCCCGACGGCTCCGACGTCTTTTTTCTCGCATTAGGAATTTTCCGATCCATGGGCAAATCGCTGGTCATTGTGGAATCCCCGGCTAAGGCCAAGACCATCAACAAGTACCTGGGCAGCCAGTACGTGGTGAAGTCGAGTATCGGCCATATCCGAGACCTGCCCACCAGCGGTTCGGCTAGCGCCTCCAAAGAGCCTGCTGCCAAGCGCGGCAAGACCGCGGCCGAAGCGCCCGCGCTGTCGCCCAAGGAAAAGGCCAAGCGCCAGCTCGTGTCGCGCATGGGTGTTGACCCCGAGCACGGCTGGAAAGCCAAGTACGAAATCCTGCCGGGCAAAGAGAAAGTGATCGACGAGTTGCGCCGCCTGGCCAAAGACGCCGACACCATCTATCTCGCGACGGACTTGGACCGCGAAGGGGAAGCCATTGCCTGGCACCTGCGCGAAGCCATTGGCGGCGACGACGCGCGTTACAAGCGAGTCGTGTTCAACGAGATCACCAAAAAAGCCATCCAGGAAGCCTTCTCCAAGCCGGGCGAACTCGACATCGACCGCGTGAATGCCCAGCAGGCACGCCGGTTCCTCGACCGCGTCGTCGGCTACATGGTGTCGCCGCTGCTGTGGCAGAAGATCGCTCGCGGTCTGTCGGCCGGTCGTGTGCAGTCGGTGGCGGTGAAGCTGGTGGTGGAGCGCGAGCGTGAGATTCGCGCGTTCATCCCGGAAGAGTACTGGGAGATCCACGCGGACCTGGGCACCGCCAAAGGCGCCAACGTCCGCTTTGAGGTCGCACGGGAAAAAGGTGAAGCCTTCAAGCCGCTGAATGAAGCGACCGCCATGGCGGCGCTGGAGAAGCTCAAGGCCTCGGCCTACAGCATCAGCAAGCGTGAAGACAAACCGACCAGCAGCAAGCCATCGGCACCGTTCATCACCTCCACGCTGCAGCAGGCCGCGAGCAACCGCCTGGGCTACGGCGTGAAGAAAACCATGATGATGGCCCAGCGTCTGTACGAAGCCGGTTACATCACCTACATGCGTACGGACTCGACCAACCTGTCGGCCGACGCAGTGGCCATGGCCCGCACTTACATCGAAACCGAGTTCGGCAAGAAGTACCTGCCGGAATCGCCGATCGTGTACAGCAGCAAGGAAGGCGCTCAAGAGGCTCACGAAGCGATTCGTCCCTCCGACGTCAATACCCACCCGAGCAAGCTGACCGGCATGGAACGCGACGCCGAGCGTCTGTACGAGCTGATCTGGCGCCAGTTCGTGGCCTGCCAGATGCCGCCTGCGCAATACCTGTCGACCACTGTCAGCGTAGCGGCTGGCGATTTCGAGCTGCGCGCCAAAGGCCGCATCCTGAAGTTCGACGGTTACACCCGCGTGCTGCCACAGATGAGCAAGCCGGGCGATGACGACGTGCTGCCGGACATGGCGCAGGGCGACAAGCTTAAGCTGCTCAAGCTCGACCCGAGCCAGCATTTCACCAAGCCGCCTGCGCGTTATTCGGAAGCGAGCCTGGTCAAGGAAATGGAGAAACGCGGTATCGGTCGTCCATCGACCTACGCGGCGATCATCTCGACGATTCAGGACCGCGGCTACGTGGCGCTGCACAACCGTCGCTTCTACTCGGAAAAGATGGGCGATATCGTCACTGAGCGTTTGTCCGAAAGCTTCTCGAACCTGATGGACTACGGTTTCACTGCAGCCATGGAAGAGAACCTCGACGACGTGGCCCAGGGGCAGCGCGACTGGAAGAACGTGCTCGACGAGTTCTACGGCGACTTCAAAAAGAAACTCGAAGTGGCCGAAGCCCCCGACAGCGGCATGCGCTCCAATCAGCCGGTCATGACCGACATCCCGTGCAAGGTCTGCGGCCGCCCGATGCAGATTCGTACTGCGTCCACCGGCGTCTTCCTCGGCTGCTCGGGCTACAGTCTGCCGCCCAAAGAGCGCTGCAAGGCCACGGTTAACCTAACGCCAGGCGACGAGATCGCCGACGACGACGAGGGCGAGTCCGAATCGCGTGTGTTGCGTGGCAAGCACCGTTGCCCGATCTGCAGCACCGCCATGGATGCTTACCTGCTGGATGAGAAGCACAAGCTGCACATCTGCGGTAACAACCCGGATTGTTCGGGTTACGAGATCGAAGAGGGCACGTACCGCATCAAGGGCTACGAAGGTCCGAGCGTGGAGTGCGACAAGTGCGGCGGTGAAATGCAGCTCAAGACGGGCCGTTTCGGCAAGTTCTTTGGCTGCACAAACTGCAAGAACACTCGCAAGCTGCTGAAGAGTGGTGAGGCGGCGCCGCCGAAGATGGACCCGGTGAAGATGCCGGAACTCAAGTGCGAGAAAGTCGACGACACCTATATCCTGCGCGACGGTGCCTCGGGACTGTTCCTGGCCGCGAGCCAGTTCCCGAAAAACCGTGAAACCCGTGCCCCGCTGGTCATGGAAATCGCGCCGCACAAGGACGAAATCGATCCGAAGTATCACTTCTTGTGTGATGCGCCAAAGAAGGACCCTGACGGTCGTCCGGCGGTCATCCGCTACAGCCGCAAGTCCAAGGAGCAGTACGTGCAGACCGAAGTGGACGGCAAGCCGACCGGCTGGCGTGCCTTCTACGACGGCGGCAAATGGAAGGTGGAAGACAAGCGTTAAGCGTTTGAGCTCGATCCGACTGGTCAGCCCGGACGCTTTGCGTTAAAACAATCCCTCGGGGTGCTCGCGCGCTCCGGGGGATTTTTTTGTCTGCGGTTGACCGGCAGCATGCACCCTGGCCATTCGATCAATTTCTACAGAGGCCGCCGTTATGGCTCACGAACTCTATACCCGCACCAACCAGAAGATCTTTTTTGCAGGCCTGGCGCTGGAAGCGATGGCGAAAGCCAGGGACAGCCAGGCGATGAACGCCCAAGGGCTTGAACAGGCGGAGCGTGAGTCGGCAATCTTCCATCTTTATGGCGCGTTGCTCGGGCTGTGCCACGAAATAGCAGGCTACTATCGGCTGCCACAGGCGAGTACCCCGCGCGCCGAGGACCTGCTGTCTCCAAAGGTACTGGAAGCTATCGCGATCCCCGAAATGGGTGAGTTGGTCGAACTCGCCCAGCACCGCGAAACCTGGCTGGCGCAGTTGCTGGCCTCGTACCACGCGCTGTTCATGCCGCCGAGCGCGCCCCGTAAACCCAAGGGCGACGTGACTCAACCCCTCATCATTTCGGTGGGAGCGCAGGAGGAGCCTGAGGAGGTATTGACGCGCGAGGAGATGGAAAGCTGGCGTCAGCAGCTCAAAGGCCTGGCAATCCGGTTCAGAGAAGGCCTCAGCGAGTGCTGATGCGGAATGATCGATGGGCTAGGGACTGAGTCATCTGGCTGTTACAATGCCGGCCTTTCGTGGAGAACTGCCCTGATGCCAACTTCGTTTCTGGAAATAGTTGAACTGCCCGACGGCCGCATCGAGTTGCGCCGCGCCGAAGATGAAGGATCGCTCGTGACCCTGAATTTTTCGGAAGACGCCAAGGCGTTCTTGCAGGGTCAGCACGTCGAGGTCGCCAAGGCGATGCTCAGCGTTGGCGTACAAATGGCGGGTCGTCTGGCCGAAGGCGAACTGACCAAGGATGAAGAAGGGCCGCGCGTGTTGCATTGATGCTCGCGCCGGGACCTCTTTCACTCGCAATGCCGCTTCCCGATTCGCAAGAAGCATTTGTTCGATATAAATACCCTGAACAGATTTTGGATGTGCTCAGCCCAGACGAATGTTGAGGCTTTGCGCATCGCCGATGCGTGCTGCGCCAGCCAGTTGCTGGCGAGCACTGCTTGAAATCGGGTTGATCCAGCTGACGACCGTATGGCTGCGACCCAGTCGAAGGACCTCTCGCGTGAGCTCCAGCGCGCTTTGCGTGCCGCGCGGGTGCATCAGAATAATACGCTCCCTGTTCAACCCCGCATCACGCAGCCACGCCTGGGTCACACTGGTCGGCGGTGCGATCAGCGTCAGCCAGCGATCATGGGTGTCTTCACTCAACTCACGCAGGATCGGTGCGAGCAGGTTGAGACAATTCCCGGCAGCGCCGCGCAATGACAATTCACTAAAGACTTCTCGTTCGTTGCTCCATGGCGACTCGGCACGTTCTGCCCGTGTCGGGACCTGCAGCAGCGGGACGTCGAGCATCGGCACGCCGGGCACCATGAATGCTTCGAACAGTGGCAGTTGTGCATGTTGTTGCGGTGTCTGTGGGAACTGCATCTGTGTTCTCCTTATCGACGTATCACGCCGACGCTCAAGCCTTCAATGACAAGATCCTGATCTTTGAGATTCACTTCGATCGGTGCGAAGTCAGCGTTCTCGGCCAGAAGCCAGACCTTGTTGCCTTCGCGCTTGAAGCGCTTGACGGTCACTTCGTCACCGATTCGCGCCACAACGATCTGGCCGTTGCGTGCTTCCCGGGTGGTGTGAACGGCCAGCAGGTCGCCGTCGAGAATGCCGACGTCTTTCATGCTCATGCCGTGTACCCGCAGCAGGTAATCCGCGCTTGGGTGGAAGAAGGCCGGATTGATCGCGAGGGATTCTTCAATGTGCTGCTGGGCAAGGATGGGGGCGCCTGCGGCGACGCGGCCGATGATCGGCAAGCCGCTGTCATCGGGTTTGGCTTCGAAGCCGGGGATACGAATGCCACGGGAGGCGCCCGGGGTCATTTCGATGGCGCCTTTGCGGGCGAGTGCTTTTAAATGTTCTTCGGCGGCGTTGGGCGATTTGAAGCCCAGTTCCTGAGCGATTTCGGCGCGCGTCGGCGGATAGCCGTTGTCTTCGAGGCAACGCTTGATGAAGTCCAGAATCTCGGCTTGGCGTGACGTCAGTTTGATCATGTGCATCGCTCTGGCTTTTTATACAGTGACTGGGATTATATACAGTGCTTGCGTCTTGGCAATGCTCCTTTTCGTCACGCGTGGGGACACCCTTCGGCGTGGGTGGCTACAGGCCCCGGTTTATATGGTTAAATGGCCATGACTGGCGGGGCAGAAAGCAGACGCTCAGGGTTGACAGTGCGTTGCGTGAAACGTATGTTTCAAACAAGTGTTTGTCAGGCGTGGAACCATGGCTCAGTCGGAAACAGTTGAACGAATTCTCGATGCAGCGGAGCAGCTGTTCGCTGAGAAAGGTTTTGCCGAAACCTCGTTGCGGCTGATCACCAGCAAGGCGTCGGTCAACCTGGCGGCGGTGAATTACCACTTCGGTTCGAAGAAAGCCCTTATCCAGGCAGTCTTCTCCCGATTCCTGGGGCCTTTTTGCGTGAGCCTCGACCGTGAGCTGGAGCGTCGGCAGGCCAGGCCCGACCACAAGCCCACACTCGAGGAGCTGCTTGAAATACTTGTCGAGCAGGCGCTGGTCGTTCAGCCGCGTAGCGGCAATGACCTGTCCATCTTCATGCGCCTGCTGGGCCTGGCGTTCAGTCAGAGCCAGGGCCACTTGCGTCGTTATCTCGAGGACATGTACGGCAAGGTCTTCCGCCGTTACATGCTCCTGGTCAACGAGGCGGCCCCGCGCATTCCCCCCATCGAGCTGTTCTGGCGGGTCCATTTCATGTTGGGCGCGGCCGCCTTCAGCATGTCTGGCATCAAGGCACTGCGCGCCATCGCGGAGACCGATTTTGGCATTAATACGTCCATTGAGCAGGTCATGCGCCTGATGGTGCCGTTTCTGGCGGCAGGCATGCGCGCCGAAACAGGCGTCACCGACACCGCCATGCTCACCGCGCAACTTCGGCCGCGGACCAAGACCTCGACGCCGGTGCCTGCCAAGGCTTGATGCGCCTTGCCGGCGCGTTGTCGCGCAATTTGCATCACACCCTTCGATCCCTCACCATGCCGGCCTGAGCATTGGTTGTTGAAGGATCATCTTATGAGTTCTGGCCTGCAAGGCTCCCTGATGGTGGATGTCGCCGGTACCTGGCTGACGTCCGAAGATCGTCAGTTTCTTCGTCAGCCCGAAGTGGGCGGCCTGATCATTTTCGCGCGCAATATCGAGAGTCCACGGCAAGTCCGCGAGCTGTGTGCTTCCATTCGCGCGATCCGTCCCGATTTGTTGTTGGCTGTGGATCAGGAGGGCGGTCGGGTGCAGCGCCTGCGCCAGGGGTTTGTGCGGCTGCCGCCAATGCGTGCGATTGCCGATCACCCCCATGCAGAGCGCCTTGCCGAGCACTGCGGCTGGCTGATGGCAACCGAAGTACTGGCGGTGGGGCTGGACCTCAGTTTTGCGCCGGTGCTCGATCTGGACTACCAGCGCAGTGCGGTCGTGGGCACCCGATCATTCGAAGGCGACCCCGAGCGCGCGGCGTTGCTGGCGGGTGCTTTTATCCGCGGCATGAATACGGCGGGGATGGCGGCCACCGGCAAGCATTTCCCGGGGCATGGCTGGGCCGAGGCTGACTCCCATGTGGCGATTCCCCAGGATGAGCGCAGCCTTGAGACCATTCGGGCCAATGACCTGGTGCCTTTCCAGCGCTTGAGTTCGCATCTGGCAGCGGTCATGCCTGCCCATGTGATTTATCCCAAGGTCGATTCGCAGCCGGCGGGCTTTTCGCGCCGTTGGCTGCAGGACATCCTGCGCGGCGAGCTTGGCTTCGATGGCGTGATCTTCAGCGATGACCTGTCGATGGCGGGCGCTCATGTCGTGGGGGACGCCGCCAGCCGCATCGAGGCAGCGCTGACCGCCGGCTGTGACATGGGGCTGGTCTGCAATGACCGCGCTGCGGCGGAGCTTGCGTTGAGCGCGGTGCAGCGCTTGAAGGTTTCGCCGCCCGCGGCACGACTTCACCGGATGCGCGGCCAAGGCCTGGCGTCCACCGAATACCGGCAGCATCCACGTTGGCTGGCGGCGCTGACGGCCCTGCGCGCTGCTCAACTGATCGACTAAGGATTCACATGACTGTTTACGCGATTATCGGCGGCACCGGCCTGACTCAGCTCGAAGGACTGACGATCCGTCAGTCCCTGACGGTGAACACACCTTACGGCGCGCCGTCCGGCGATATCCACCTCGGCGAATACGCCGGGCGCGAGGTGATGTTTCTCGCCCGCCACGGGCATCCGCACCGCTTTCCTCCGCACAAGGTCAACTACCGCGCCAATATCTGGGCTCTCAAGCAGGCAGGTGCCGAAGCCATCCTGGCGGTCAACGCCGTTGGCGGCATTCATCCTGACATGGGCACCGGCCATTTCTGCGTGCCTCATGATCTGGTGGACTACACCAGTGGCCGCGATCACACCTTTTTCGCCGATGACCTCGAGCACGTGACGCACATCGATTTCAGCTACCCCTACAGCGCACCGCTGCGGGCACGGCTGATTGCGGCGCTGGTTGCTGAAGGATGCCCGCACAGCGATTTCGGCGTCTATGCCTGCACACAGGGACCGCGGCTGGAAACCGTGGCTGAAATCGTGCGCCTGGAGCGTGACGGTTGCGACATCGTCGGCATGACCGGTATGCCGGAAGCGGCCTTGGCGCGTGAGCTTGAACTGGAATACGCCTGTATGGCGCTGGTGGTGAATCCGGCCGCTGGCAAATCGGCGGCGGTGATTACCATGGCGGAAATCGAGCAGGCTTTGCACGACGGAATCGGCAAGGTCAAGGCAACACTGGCCCGGGTGCTCAGCGCTGCCTGAGTAAGGCAAACGCTGGCCCATGCGGCGCTTTTTTTCGGCGTGTGCTAGGCCGGAGAGGGCAGCAAAGTCAACGCCAATACGTTGAAATAGTTGTCCACGGAAAGCGTGAATATCTCTGTGGATAAGTTTCTGTAAGCCTGTAGTTGCAAGGCCTTAGCTGCAATGGTCGTTTAATGATCAGGTTTGCCGATGGCCTGGATTGAGCGCGTTAATCGTCAGAAATCTCTTCTGGCGAGGCGTCCATGGTTCGGGGGAAGGGAAGGCTGGTCGGAGCGCCGGATGACTGGCAACGTGTCGACGACGACGCGTTGCCAAGGAAGGCTTCCGTGATCAAAAGTTGAAGAGCAAATAAGCGAACAGTTGACGCCAACATCGTCCTGATCAGCCGATCAGGACTCCGCCCACTCCACATCGGTCAAGCCCAGTTGCTCGGCTTTTGGTTTGGTCACCTTCGGCACTCGGTCCGAGCGGTATTTAGGGATCTGACCAAATCCGGCATCCACTGATGCCCAGTGCCAGGCAGATGCACTGTCCATGGCTTCAGCGCTAATGTAGAAGCTTTTGTAGCTGCCGTGCAGCAGATAATCGATTCTGAAATGCTTGTACTGTGCCACGCTTGCGAACCTCCCTATCAATCACTCTCTTTGTAACTGAGTCGTCACCGACGGGAAAATTCACTCGAAAAGTGTGTTTCTAAGCCAAACGGTTAGCTTTAGTACAGAACGGTGAGCGCTTGGGCCGTCACTGTCTCAAATGAGTGGGAATGGCTGTTTTTGAGCGGTTTCATTACGAAGCCCCCCAGGTCTTCCCCCCTTTGAAGCGGCAGTGACAACCTTTGGCGTTGCCCTGCCGCCGCGTCTTTACACTCAAACGGTCACTTGTTCAGAAACTTGAACACGGTGGTCTGGGTGTACGCCTTGCCTGGGTTCAGGCGTGTCGAAGGGAAGTCTGGCTGATTGGGCGAGTCCGGGTAGTGCTGGGTTTCCAGCGTGAAAGCGCCCCAGTGCGGGTAGATCTTGCCTGCCTTGCCCTTGACGGTGCCGTCGAGGAAGTTGCCCGTGTAAAGCTGGACCCCAGGCTCGGTGGTGAACAGTTGCAAACGACGACCGGATTTCGGATCGACTACGTCTGCCGCCAGATTCGACAACTTGCCCTTTGTATCGAGGATCCAGTTGTGGTCATAGCCGCCTTGGGTCGGTTCAGCGAACTTGAGCTGAGCATTGTCTTCCCGGATGCGCTTGCCGAAAGCGACGGGTTTGAGGAAGTCCAGTGGCGTGCCGGCCACCGGCGCCAATTCACCGGTCGGAATCAGTGTCTCGTTGACGGGCGTGTAGCGGGCTGCGTGGACCACCGCAACCTGATCGAGGATGTCGCCATTGCCAGCGCCGGCCAGGTTGAAATAACTGTGGTTGGTGAGGTTGAGGACGGTCGGCTTGTCCGTCGTGGCGTGGTACTGGATGCGCAGCTCGTTCTTGTCGTTCAGGCTGTAGGTGACTTCCGTTTTAAGCGTACCCGGGAAGCCCATCTCGCCATCGACCGACACATACGTCAGCTTGACCCCCACAGAGCCTTTGTCTTTGACCTCTTCGGCCTTCCAGATCTGCTTGTCGAAGCCTTTCGGCCCGCCGTGCAATGAGTTGGTCTTGTCGTTCAGGGGGACTTGGTAGCTCTTGCCGTCCAGAGAAAACTTGCCGCCTGCCAGGCGATTGCCGAAGCGGCCAATGGTGGCGCCAAAAAACGAAGTGCCTTTGACATAGCCGTCGACATCATCGAAACCCAGAACCACGTCTTCAGCCTTGCCGTGCTTGTCTGGCACCAGCAACGACTGAAGGGTGCCGCCATAGGTGATGACCGTGGCCTGCATGCCCTGGCCGTTGCGCAGCGTGTATTTCTCGACCGGGGTGCCATCGGCCAGTTTCCCGAAATCGCCATGTTCAGTGGACAGTCCGGCAGCGTGCACTTGCAGCGCGGCGGCCAGCAGTGACAGGCCAATGGCAGGGATAAGCGTCTTTCTCATTGCGTCGATCCTTTTGTTGTTATGGGTGTGTTCACAGGTACTGCATAAAGGCAGCACCTTTGCTGCTCGTGGCGCTCAAGTGCGGCGCGGTGCCTCAACGGCCGGAAAGGTGCCGATTGGTCATACTATTCAGGGCAATTGACGCTGATATTTCGAGTTATAGATCAAAACCGCTCGCTTTAAAAATAAATTGTAATACTATTTGGCGAAAGGCAGTCACAGCCCCCGCGCTAGAAGGTCTAGCCCAAGAGTGCGGGGCTGTACAGGCGTTTGACTCCTAATCGTATGATCATTAGCCTCGATTCGCGGAAACTACCGTAAACAGGGGCGGATCAATGAGCAGCAGTTTTCATGCGTCAACGGTAGACCGCCTCGGCGCCTGGATTGCTCAAGGCAACGTGATGCCGGGGCAGTCGCTGAAGGTTGAAGCGGCGTTGGGTGAAGAGTTCGGGGTCAGTCGTACCGTCATCCGCGAGGCCATCAAGACGCTTGTGGCCAAGGGGTTACTGGAAGTCGGACCCAAGGTGGGCACACGGGTGTTGCCGGTGCGCAGCTGGAATCTGTTTGACCCGCAGGTGGTGGGCTGGCTGGCAGCGAAGGGGCTGCCGGAAAGCGTGGTGCTGGACCTGCTGGACTTGAGACGTGTGATTGAACCGATGGCGGTGCGTTGGGCGTGTGAACGGGCAACTCCGGAGCAGATCGCGGGGATTCAGGCGGCGTACGTGCAGCTTGAATTCAGCGTCGCGGATCTTGGGGACTACAACGCTGCGGACCAGCGCTTCCATGAAGCCGTGCTCGCAGCGAGTCACAACCAGTTCATCGAGCAGATGTTGCCGGCGCTGGGCGCGTTGCTGGCCATCTCCTTCGAGGTGTCGTCGGCGGTGCCCGGAGAACTCGGCAGAACCCTGCCGCTGCACAAGGACCTGGCGGACGCGATCGCCAACCGTGATTCGGCGAAGGGTGTCTGGGCGTGCATGAGTCTGATCGAAAACGCCGGTGAAGTGATTGCCCGCTCGCGGCAGCCACCGTTGTCCCGGTCATTGAGATCATTGGAGTCCGAGGTTTAGCCGGTGCGCACCTCGGCCGGTTGACTGAACCCTGGTATGACCCGTAACACGACCCATAATAATAAGCAGGACATTGTTCATGAAATGGCTACCGGTCTGCGACCAGCGCTTTAAATTGGCCGAAGGGCCGTTCTGGGACAACGTCGACCAGGCGTTGTACTGGGTCGATATCGCCGGATTCCGCGCGCTTCGGCTGCACAACGGCCAGGTGTCCTCCTGGCAGTTCCGCGAGCCGGTCTCCGCCTTTATCCCCACGACGAAGGGCGACGCGCTGGTGACTCTCGCCAGTGGCGTTCATCGTCTGGACCTCGATTCCACGGCTGAGCAGCCCGTTATCTCTCTGCTATGTAACGCCGACCCGGTGGCCGGCAACCGTGCCAATGAGGCCCGCTGTGATCGCCACGGCCGACTGTGGCTCGGCACCATGCAAAACAACCTGGACGAGCAGGGCGGTGACCTGCCCATAGAGCGCCGGTCCGGCGGGCTTTACCGCGTCGACGGCGACGCTTCGGTCGTGCCTTTGCTGGAGGGGCAGGGCATCGTCAACACGCTGGTCTGGCCGCACAACGATGCCGCAGTGTTGACTGCCGACACCCTGGACGGGGTGATCTATCGTTACCCGATCAATGACGACCACTCCCTGGGCGAACGGGAAGTATGGGCCCATGAGCATTTACGCGGCGCACCCGACGGCTCGGCGATGGACGAAGGCGGCTTTGTCTGGAACGCCCGCTGGGGTGGCGGCTGCCTGATCCGCTTTGCACCCGACGGCAGCGTTGATCGCATCGTTGAACTACCGGTCGGTCACCCGACCAGTTGCGTATTCGGCGGGCCGGACATGACCACGCTGTTCGTGACCAGCGCCCGTCCCGCAGAGGGAGCGAGTGATCTGGATGGCAGTGTGATTCAGATGCAAGTCGGCATTAAGGGGATGGCCTCGCACCGGTTTTCAGGGTGACGTCATCCGCCTGCCAAGCGGGTGTGACACTCGGTTACATAGGCTTCATTGATAATATGATATGACTGTTTTCAGTCGAGCGGCCTGCGGTGTTTCTTGCTGCATGCCGCCCCGACACTCACTGCTGAACGCTGTAGCTAGTCAATAAAAATAAGGAGTTAGCTATGTTGAGTCGCCACGGGATTCGTTCCCTGTGCTGTGTTGCTGTTGCCACCGCCATTTTCGGCATGAGCGGCGGTGCATCCGCCGCTGACAAGGTCAAGATCGGGTTTCTGGTCAAGCAGGCTGAAGAGCCCTGGTTCCAGACCGAATGGGCCTTCGCCGAAAAAGCCGGACAGGAACACGGTTTTGAAGTGATCAAAATTGCCGTTCCGGACGGTGAAAAAACCCTCTCCGCCATCGACAGCCTCGCCGCAAACGGCGCCAAAGGCTTCGTCATCTGCCCGCCTGATGTATCCCTGGGCCCGTCTATCGTTGCCAAGGCCAAAGCCAACGACATGAAAGTCATGGCCGTCGACGACCGTTTCGTCGACGCCAAGGGCAAATTCATGGAAGACGTGCCGTACCTGGGCATGGCTGCGTTCGAAGTCGGCCAGAAACAGGGCGCGGCCATGGCCGAGGAAGCGAAGAATCGCAACTGGGACTGGAAAGAAACCTACGCGATCATCAACACCTACAACGAACTGGACACTGGCAAGAAGCGCACCGACGGTTCGGTGGATGCGTTGAAAAAAGCCGGTATGCCGGAAGACCACATCCTCTTCACCCCGCAGAAAACCCTCGACGTACCGGGCAGCATGGACTCCACCAACGCAGCGCTGCCCAAGCTGCCCGCTGCCGCGAAAAAACTGATCATCGGTGGCATGAACGACAACACCGTGCTTGGTGGCGTACGCGCAACCGCAGGCGCCGGCTTCACACCGGCCAACGTGATCGGCATCGGCATCAACGGCACTGACGCCATCGACGAGCTGAAGAAAAAGGAAAGCGGCTTCTTCGGGTCGATGCTGCCAAGCCCTGACAAAGAAGGCTACAACACCGCCCTGCAGATGTATGAGTGGGTCACCACAGGCAAGGAACCTGCGAAATACACCGCCATGGACGACGTGACCCTGATCACCCGCGCCAACTTCAAGGAAGTGCTGACCAAGATCGGTCTGTACAAGTAAGCGCGGCAGTCGAGTCGGGACGCCTGGAAATCAGGCGGATATCTGCGAGGCCTCGTTCCACCCGGCAAGGGTGGGGCGGGGTGGAGGTGGTTCATGCAACAGGCATCGGTTCAACAACAGGTTCAGCACGGCGGCAGCCTGCGCTTCAACGGGATCGGCAAAACCTTCCCTGGTGTGAAAGCGCTGTCGGACATCAATTTCGAAGCTCGGCCAGGCAGCGTTCACGCGCTGATGGGCGAGAACGGCGCGGGTAAATCGACGCTGCTGAAGATTCTCGGCGGCTCGTACCAGCCCAACAGCGGCGATCTGCAGATCGGCGACCAGCATCTGGCATTCAAATCCACCGCGGACAGCATCGCGGCCGGCGTAGCGGTGATCCACCAGGAACTGCACCTGGTCCCGGAAATGTCGGTGGCGGAAAACCTCCTGCTGGGGCATATGCCCAATCGCTGGGGCATGATCAACCGCCGGGCCATGGTCCGCCGCGCACGGGACCTGCTCAAAGGCCTGGCCGACGAGATCGACCCGAACACGCGCCTCGGTGACCTGTCACTGGGGCAGCGGCAACTGGTTGAAATCGCCAAGGCCATGTCGCGCAATGCTCATGTCATCGCGTTCGACGAACCCACCAGCAGCCTGTCGGCGCGGGAGATTGATCGGCTCATGGCGATCATCACGCAACTGCGCGACGAAAGCCGGGTGATTCTCTACGTGTCCCACCGCATGGAAGAGATTTTCCGTGTGTGTGACGCCGTGACCGTGTTCAAGGACGGGCGCTTCGTGCGCACCTTCGAAGACATGGCTGACCTTGACCATGACCGCCTCGTGACCTGCATGGTCGGGCGCGATATCCAGGACATCTATAACTACCGGCCGCGCCAGCACCAGGGGCCGAGCCTGCGGGTGACCGGCCTGATGGGGCCAGGCTTGCAGGAGCCTGCCAGTTTCGCCGTGGAGAAGGGCGAAATTCTCGGCTTCTTCGGCCTGGTCGGCGCCGGTCGTACCGAAATGTTCCGCATGCTGTCGGGGCTGACGCGCAGGCAGGCCGGGACTCTGCAACTGGAGGGCAAGCCGCTGAACCTGCGTTCGCCGCGCGACGCCATCGACGCGGGGATCCTGCTCTGCCCGGAAGACCGCAAGAAAGAAGGCATCGTCCCTCTGTCCAGCGTCGCCGAGAACATCAACATCGGCGCGCGGCCGCGCCACGTGAGTCTGGGTTGCCTGATCCAGGGACGCTGGGAGCGCGACAACGCCCGGCACCAGATCAAGTCGATGAACGTCAAAACGCCTTCGCCTGAACAGCAGATGCTGTTTCTGTCGGGCGGCAACCAGCAGAAAGCCATCCTGGGTCGCTGGCTGTCGATGCCGATGAAGGTGCTGCTGCTGGACGAACCCACCCGCGGCATCGACATCGGCGCGAAATCCGAGATCTACCAGATCATCCACAACCTTGCTGCCGACGGCATTGCCGTGATCGTGGTGTCCAGCGACCTGATGGAAGTGATGGGGATCTCCGACCGCATCCTGGTCATGAGCGAGGGCGCCATCACCGGCGAGCTGTCTCGCGAAGAGGCCAACGAACAGCGGCTGTTGCAACTGGCATTGCCGCGTACCCGCGGTTGAACCCGGCAAAGACCCGGTTATGAATCTGGCGATGAAAAGCTGGCTATGAAAAACAAGAATGAGGTGCGTATGTCTACCGAATCCAGCCTGACGGCTCCCCGCCAAGGCATGAACATGCGTCGATTCGTCGACGACTGGGCCATGCTCATGGCCGCCCTGGGCATCTTTGTGCTCTGTGCGCTGCTGATCGACAACTTCATGTCGCCGCTGAACATGCGCGGCCTGGGCCTGGCGATTTCCACGGTCGGCATCGCCGCCTGCACCATGCTCTATTGCCTGGCCTCCGGGCATTTCGACCTCTCGGTCGGTTCGGTTCTGGCGTGTTCAGGGGTCATTGCAGGGATCGTCATTCGCGACACCGACAGTGTGTTTTTGGGCGTGTCGGCAGCGCTGGCCATGGGCTTGCTGGTCGGCTTGATCAACGGCATCGTCATTGCCAAGCTGCGTATCAATGCGCTGATTACCACGCTGGCGACCATGCAGATCGTTCGCGGTCTGGCTTACATTTTCTCCAACGGGAAAGCAGTGGGCGTGGGCGACGAGGCCTTCTTTGTGTTCGGTAACGGCCAGCTGTTTGGCGTGCCGGTGCCGATTCTCATCACGATTGTCTGCTTCATATTCTTCGGCTGGCTGCTCAACTACACCACCTACGGCCGCAATACCTTGGCCATCGGCGGTAACCAGGAAGCGGCACTCCTCGCCGGTGTTCATGTCGACCGGACCAAGATCATCATCTTCGCCGTGCACGGTTTGATTGGCGCGCTGGCCGGTGTGGTGCTGGCTTCACGCATGACTTCGGGTCAGCCCATGATCGGCCAGGGCTTTGAACTGACCGTGATCTCGGCGTGTGTGCTGGGTGGGGTGTCCTTGAGTGGCGGCATCGGCATGATCCGTCATGTCATCGCAGGGGTCTTGATTCTGGCGATTATCGAGAACGCCATGAACTTGAAGAACATCGACACCTTCTACCAGTATGTGATTCGCGGCACGATCCTGCTGCTGGCGGTGATTATCGACCGGTTGAAGCGTCGCTGATCCAGGAAGGTCGCGAGGGGGTGCGTAGGGATTGTCTGGTCCCGCGCACCGCCGCTCAACGTTCAGTCCGCGCCGTCCCCGCTATTCCTGCGGGACTAAGCGTGCTCAGGAAAGAGGCGCTCCACCCGCTCGGATTTGCCGATCTGGAGACGCCTTCCCGAGCAAGATAGGTCCCACAGCTGTGAGCCTTACCCCTCTAGCGCCTGCAAACGGCGTCTTAGACGAGTTTCGACGTCTCGAAGATAAGGTGCATCGTGGCCTTGGCGAGTGACTGCGCTTCAATCCGGATAGTTTCCAGCTGCACGTTGGCCTCGGTGGATTGAGCGTCGTGGTTGCGTACCTCGATGAGCTGCGTCAGCTGCAACGATGCGTCGATGAGGCCATGCAGATTACGGTGCAACTGGTGAGTGACTTTGGTCAAGTGGGGGGACACCTCCTGTTTCTCTTCAGGATCGACCAACGATGCCAGATTCATCCCGTCTGTGGACGATCTTTTGCCACTCATCACGTAGTTAAGGTCGACACCAGCTTCTGCGATGAGAAGCAGGTAATCGGCCTTCGGCGACCGGGTGCCGTTCTCGTAATTCCCCTGTGCGTTGGTTTCGACGCCGCCGATTGCGCCCAATGCACTCTGCGACAGCTTCAGCCTGTTGCGTTCCTGCCTGAGTCGCAGACCAATGCCTTTCATGTGCTCAACTCCCTTTGACGATCCCTGACGTTAAGCATCCACGTGCAAACATCATGATCGACTCGGACGGAATGATGAGCAAATCAATGCAAACGGATGCGGCTTCTTAGGATTAACCTATTCATAATCGCCGAAACAATAACTCCTTCTCTTTGGATGTGGGATCCAAAAATCTCGTGTTGTAGGAGTTTTCTCAAACGCTCGTATGATAACTGTTCGAATGAATAGGTTTTTAGGGCTGAGGGCAGCGGTTTGAATAGCGGCTTGTAAAGAGAATGAGTCGGGCACCTAAGTGCCCGGAGTCGATGCGATCAAGAAGGGCAACGGGCGTCGGGCTGACGCGACCACTGGCTGGCAGTGCGCGCAATGGTATCGGCCAGCGTTGATACGGCTTGCTGATGGGCGATCACCAGATTCTCCATGCCGATGCCTGCCGGTTGGCGGATGACGCTGCTGCAGGTCAAGGTCTGCCGCTTGGCACCGGGTCCTGAGCCTGCGCCGCGCAGGCTCAGGTTCCACACCACATCGATCAGCGCGTATTGATCGGGCACCGATTCAAAGCGGCGGACGTCCGTGCGCACCGACAGGACGGGCTGGTCGCTCTGCTTGGGCAAACCGGCGAGGTCCCTGGAGCCGAAGCGGCGTTCCAGCTGCCCGGTCAAGGCGTCGTGGAACTCATCGCCCAGAGGGGCGCCCCAGCGGTCATTTTCCAGAATGGCCAGGCTGCCATTGCCCTGACGAATGACCAACGGCGGCTGGTCCACCTGCACCGCCATCAGCACGGGTTGCATTTCAAACTGAAACGGCGCCTGGCTCACGTTTGCCGGAGCCGGGGTGGCCGGGGCGATCAGCGTGTAGTAATGCGTCGGCGTTGAAGCACACGCCGTCAGACCCAGTGCGCAGGCCAGCATGAGTAGAGGTTTACGCAATGTCATTGGGCGGGCTCCGGAGCGATTTCGCGGGAAGAAGAAGATCCTTTGTACGAGCCGGGCGCTGCATCCCCCGAGCGGCCGCGGATCAATGATTCGGGATGACGGCTGAGGAAGTCGGTCAATACCCGCACCGAGCGCGCTGTGCGTTGGACTTCTTCCATGGCCTGGCCTAATTGCTGACGCGCCGGTGAGTCGTCCGACAGCGTCTCATTGGCCGTGCCCAAGGTTTTCTGCGCTTGCTGCAAGGCGCCGCGCATTTGCGGCAACACGTCACTGTTCACCTGCTTCATGGTTTTCTGAAGCTCGATCAGGCTGCCATTGAGGTTCTTCGCCAGATCATCCAGAGGGATCTTGCCCAGTTTGTCGACGAACGCCTGCAACTGCTCCTGAAGCTTGTCGAAGCTGCCGCCCACGGTGGGTATTTCCAACGGCCGGGCGTTGGCGTTGTAGGTCACTTTCGGGGCCTTGGGGTCGAAGTCCATGGCGACGTAAAGCTGGCCGGTGAGCAGGTTGCCGGTACGCACCTGTGCGCGCAGGCCTCGGTCGATGAACTGTCCGAGGATTTTCGACGTTTGTGCCTCCTCATCGCCATTGCCTGCCTGCTGCTTGAGCTTGTCATTGGCTGCGCCCAGTCGCTGGGGATAGATCACAGCGCCGACGATGCCTGGAAAACTGCCCGTCGCCGGGTCGTAGTCGAGGTCGACCGAGACCACCCGGCCGATGTTGACGCCGAGGAAGTCCACCGGCGCGTTGACCACCAGCCCGCGCAGGGACTGATTGAAGCGCATGCGGATGTATTTGGGCTCGCCATCGGGCGGCGCCAGCGCGGTCGCCTGGTCTTCGAACAGCTTGAACTCGGCGTTGGGGTCGGCCGGCCTGGCGTCGGGGCTGTATTTGGGTTCACGGAAGGCGATACCGCCGGACAGGATCGACGTCATGGACTGGGTCGACACCTTCAGGCCCGACGCGCCCAGGGTGACGTCGACGCCGCTGGCGTTCCAGAAGCGTGAGTCGGTGAGCACGTACTGATCGTTGGGCGCCCCGACGAAAATCTCGACGTCGACGCCTTTGCCGTCCTTCGCCAGTTCGTAGGCCACGACCTGGCCTACCTGGATCCGGCGGAAGTACACAGGCGAGCCGATGTCCAGCGAGCCGAGATCATCGGTGTGCAGCATGAAGCGCTTGCCTTTCTCGCCGAAAGTGACGGCGGGCGGGGTTTCCAGACCGGTGAAGTCCTTCTTGGTTTCTTCCGAACTGCCGGCGTCGGCGCCGATGAAGGCGCCGGACAACAGGGTATCCACACCGGTCACGCCATGGGCGCCGATGCGCGGACGAACCACCCAGTACTGAGTGTCGGCGCGGGTAAACGGCGCTGCCGATTGATTGAGGTCGATGCTCGCCAGTACGTGAGTACGGTCATCGCTGAGCTCGATGTCGGTGACCATGCCGATGACCACGTTCTTGTATTTGACCTGGGTTTTCTTGGCTTCCAGACCTTCGGCCGTGAGGAAGCTCACCACCACTTTCGGGCCGACGTTGAGGAAGTCATGCACCACCATGGACAGGCCGATCAACGCCGCGACGATCGGCACCAGCCAGACCAGTGAAACGCGGACTTTGCGGGCCTTGACCTGCGGCTTTGCCGGCGGTGAGGGGGGTAGGGTGTTATCGGACATCTTCAACCTCTGCGTCCCAGATTAGCCGGGGATCGAACGTCATGGCGGCAAGCATGGTCATCACCACCACCAAACCAAAAAACAATATGCCCAGGCGCGGCTCGATGGTGCTGAGCCCGCGGAACTGCACCAGCGCCGCCACCAGAGCCACCACCAGCACATCGAGCATGGACCAGTACCCGATCAATTCAATGAACCGGAACAGCCGCGAACGCTCGACCATGGCCCAGGTGCTGCGGCGCTGGCACGTCACCAGCAGCATCCCCAGCACCAGAAACTTGATGCAGGGCACGACCACGCTGGCAATGAAAATCAGGATGGCGATGTCCCACGAGCCGCCTTCGGCAAACTCGATCACTCCGCTCATGATGGTGTTCTCACTGCTGCTGCCGAGCATGGTCGTGTACATCACCGGCAGCAGGTTGGCGGGAATGTAGAAGATCAGACCGGCGATCAGAAATGCCCAGGTGCGCGCCAGGCTGTCGGGCTTGCGCCGATGCACCGGCGAGTCGCAGCGCGGACACTCATGGGCATCCTCCGGGCAGACGTAACTGCACACATGGCACAGCGTGACTTTGTAGTCGCGAGCGAAGGGAATGCCGTTCATTCAGGCTCGACTCCCAGCTCGTCCCACAAGCGGCGGATGTCCTTGCCGGCGATCAGGAGAATCAGCACCATCAGCATCGCCATGGCCCACAGGCCCACGCCCGCGTGAACATCCAGCATACCCGCCAGTTTGACGATGGCCACCAGAATGCCCAGCAAACAGACTTCCAGCATGCTCCAGGGCCTGAGGTGCTCAAGGGTGCGCATGCACATTTTGAAACCGGGTGCGATTTCGCCGCGATTGGCATGGGCCAGCACCCAGAACAGCAAGGCGATCTGCAGCGCCGGGGCAAGGATGACGGCAAGCCCGGCCACCAGCGCGATCAGTGTGATCTGGCCCTGGGCCAGGGCCTGAACCGAGCCCCAGAGGGTCACCTCGTTGTAGAGGCCCTGCATGCTGATGCTGATGACCGGAAACACGTTGGCGAAGATGAACAGCACGCAGGCGGCGATGCTTAACGCCAGCAGCTGCTCGATGGTCAATCGATGGCTGCGACGAAGAATCGCTGCGCAGCGCAGGCAATGAGCCGATTCGCCTTTGCTCAAGGGCATGGCCTGGTACACCGAGTCGCAGTGCTCGCAGATGATCCATCCGTCCGGGGTGGGCTGCGTTTCGGCCTGCGCAGGGGCGGTCGTCTGGCTCTGACGGTGAGTCGGGTGGTGAGGAATGTTGTTCATCGGCGCGGGCGTCGCGGAAGTCATGGGTGTGTTCACGATAGATCGGCTTTCGTCGATTGCACGCCTGGGCGGCGGGCGGGCAACCATACCTTGTCGGCGAAGCGCAGGCTTGCATTAGTTGAACTGATTGTCATGAAACCTGCACTTGGGAAACCTGAGAGATTGACCACAGTGCCATCATCAGGTTCGGCATTATTTCCATGTGGGCCGTCAATCTTTACAGGGTGTGTCCAGGTAGGGGGCGTAACGCAGGCTGATCGCCATTTCCACAACCCGCCTATTTTACATTCGCGGCCAGCGACGGCCCAGCGTTGGCGTGCGGATTAAGCGCTCCCGGCGGGCGGTCTAGCGCTCGGTGGCTCCGTGCAACTGCAACCCAGGTGGCGTTGCGCTTCCCTTCGCTTTAACAAAAACCCGGCGCGCAGGGCGGTTTCAGGCAGGTCCCTGTCGGCGTGTTCACGTTACAACGTGCGTCCCCTGCGGTGATAGACTCGCGCCACTTCAAACGAGGAGCAACAGACGTGCGCAAGATGGCAATGATGGTGGCGGTGTTGATGCTGGCGGGTTGTGATGGCGGCAAGCCGGCGACCCCGGCCCAGGTTCCGAGCACGGATTCAGTGGCCGAAGCGCCGACGCCGGCTTCGCAGCAGTGGACCATTCGTGTGCATTTGAAAGAAGCGCTGAGCGACATGACTTATTGGCTGGTGGAGCACCATTACCCGTCTTACGTCGTGAAGGTCGATGGCAGGGAAGTGGTAATGATCGGGCCGTTTGAATCTCAAGCAGACGCCGAGAAGGCCAAGATTGAAATCGATGCCGCGATGGTCAAGGGCCATCGCCTGTCGCAGCTGGAAGTGATCGCGCCGCGCTCTTGAGGCAGAGGGACCGGCTTGAGCCGGTCCCGCAAGCGCTCAGACGCCGTTGATCAACGACGGCCCAGCAGCAAGCCCACCACCAGACCGAAGCCTGCGGAAGCCGCCACGGTCTGCCACGGGTGACCGCCGATGTAATTTTCGGTGGCTTCGACAGCAGGTTTGGTGCGCTCGCGCACGCTGCCCACCGATTCCAGCGCCTGCTTGAGCTTCTGGCTCAGTTGCGCGCGCACGGTGTCAGCTTCCTCACCGACCAGGGAGGCGCTGTCTTTGAGCAGCTTGTCAGACTCTTCGATGAGGGCAGCCAGTTCGCTGAACGCTTGATCCTTGATCTGTTCGACAGCGGCGCTGTGGGCAGCAGTTTTACGAGCCATGGAAAATTTCCTTTCAGTGGTTATGGCAGTGTGCAATGGAGCTTTAAGCGCCTGGAAAGTTGCAGCACATCCGCGCAAGCGGCTAAAAAGTACATTGAATGGGGTCGGGAATAGGCGCCGTGGGGTGTAAGATGCTGACGTTTTTCGAGCCAGTCAGTGGCTCCGTTTATGCGTTCGTTTTGCACATCGAGGTAGAGACCCATGAGCTACAACCTGGCCAACAAAACCCTTCCGGAACGCGCTGCCATCGAGGACGAAAAGTCGCGTCTGTTCGATTTATGGCAGAGCAATCTGGGCAAGGCCAAGGGCGACGCCGCCCGGCTGATGGGCGAACGGGCCAAGCGCAAGGGCAAATGGTCGGAGTGGGTGCGTGGCGAACTCGACGCCATGTCGCCGCCGGAGTACGCCAACATGGTGCGCGCCGAGGTCAACCGTCTGGTGGCGGCGGCGAGGGCCTGA